>CAYWDW010000293.1:0-6673 GCA_964457105.1 uncultured Heliobacteriaceae bacterium | reverse complement strand
CCACGCCGACAGCGATATAACCTGCTCCCCGCCGCCTGCCCGCTCCGATCTGGCACAGCGCCGGAGCGGGCAGGCTGCCCGCGCTCCGAGGCTTAATTCAATGGGGCTGGCGCTCATATTCACTTCGCCAGCTTCTGATAAGTTGAGAGTTCAAATCCGGCAGCGTCAATCGCCGCCCGCACGCGCCTGCTCAGCAAGGCTTCAAGCTCGCGCCCGCCGCCGGGGTTTTCGCGCCGGGCCGGTTCGTCAGCATCAAAAGCCAGCGGGTGAGCATAGATTTCGCTGCTGATATTTTTCATCCGGGCCAGCAGTCCGAGCAGGTAATTTTCGTTCAGGTCGCCGCTTTGCAGCAGGCCGTAAACTTTCTGTGGCTGCACAAAGCCGCGCCCACGCAAACGACGCTCGCACCAGCGGCCCAGCAGGTTGAAGACCGTGCCCCAGACCAGCTTGAGCGGCAGATTCTTTCGGTCCAGACCCAGGCTCAGGCGCATTTCGCCTTTCACGACGCGGACTCTTCTGACGCCGTATTCCTCGCACAGGCGAATCAGTTCAGCAAAGACGACCGGATGCTGATGCAAATGCGTGTGCCCGTCAACGTGCGAAAAGGGCAGGCCGGTCGCCACGAATTTATCAAACTGCGCGCGCATCTCGCGCCGCAATTCACGCCGCGCCGCCGGGCTGAAATAATATTTGATCCCGGCCTCAAACGAACTGTTCGTAAAGTTGCCCTGCGCGTCGGTAATGTGCGGCAGTTCAGCCTGCGGCAGCGCCGCCCGCCCAAGCACCAGCACCAGATGCAGACCGACCGCCAGATTCGGATTTTCCCTGGCCAGTTTCACCGCTTCATCCGCCGCGCATTCATTGACCATCAGGCTCGCGCTCGTCAGCACGCCTTCACGATGCGCCTGAATGATTGCGCGATTGACGGCAGCGGAACAGCCGAAATCGTCGCCGTTGATGATGAGTGGGATGGATGGCCAGGAATGGCGCGTCGGGATGGCAGCCTCAGTCATTTCTCAGGTTGAACTCTCTTCGTGTTGTCTTGTGATGCCGTGACAGGGCGCTCGCTCACGCTCGCGGACTGTCACAACTTCACGCTCGCCTGCTGTCACACCGTCCCGTGACCTGGTTCGGACTGAAGTCGCAGACTTTCAGTTACCGGCCACGCGCACGACGACCAGCGTCTGATCGTCCTGCGGCGGCGTGCCGGCTAGAAAGGAGCTGACATCGCCCAGCACGGCATTGAGCGCCATTTCCGCATCCAGCCAGTCGGCCCGCTCGGCGACCGCCATCAGCCGCGCTTCGCCATACTCTTCCTGCTGCTCGTTCATCGCTTCGGTGATGCCGTCGGAGTACAGGAACAGCGCGTCATCCGGCGACAGGCTGATCTGTTCGACCTTCAGCACGCGGTCGAATGATTTGCCCGAAACCAGGCCGAGACCAGGGCCGGGCGGTTTGAGCATCAGCGTGGTTCGTTCGCTGGTGCGTCGCCAGACTGGCGGATTATGACCGGCGCGCGAATAGGTCATCGTGCGCGTGCGCGGATCAATCACGCCGTAAAAAAGCGTGACGAACATGCGGCGCTGGCAGGCCTCGTAAAGGTGCTGGTTGACTTCGCGCAGCACCGCGCCCGGATCGCTCTGTTCTTCGGCCACTGACAGCATCAGCCCCTTGGTCAGCGTCATATACAGCGAAGCCGGAACGCCCTTGCCTGACACGTCCGCGACGACGATGCCCAGTTTGCCGTCAGGCAGCGGGATGAAATCATAGAGATCACCGCCGACTTCCTTTGACGGGCGGCAGATGGCGGCGATGTGAAAGCCGGGCAGCGCAGGCGTGACGGACGGCAGCATCTGCTGCTGCGCTCGCTGCGCCACATTGAATTCAGCTTTCAGGCGTTCGCGTTCGGCGCGGTCTTCAAGCTGCGGGCCGACGCGCAGTAGCGCGGCGTCATCGGCAGGCGCGGTCGCGCGGCCTTTCCACGCGGCCACCAGGGCCAGCGCAAACAGCAGGCCCATCACCAGCAGTGCCGTCACGCCTGATGATCGCAGCGTCGCCGCAGGCTGCACGAGCAGCGCCGCAATCCGCAACGCCACCTCAGCCGACATGCTCGCCACCACGACGGTGAGCAGGTCGAAGCGTCGCCAGATCTGTTCCCCAATCGCCATCAGCAGCAGCCCGCCCACGAGCGCCGAAGCGAGCGAAGTTCGTCCGGGCGAAAACACTGAAGCCAGCAGCAGCGCGCCGATCACGAAACTCACCAGCCGCGCCAGTCGCGGTTTGGGCAGATAACTGCTGACCAGCGGCAGGAGCAATCCGAAGATCAGAAAAACAAGAAAAGTGCCGCTCGTGTTGGTCGCTGCCGATGAGGTCAGCGCCGCCAGCGCCGGAGCTTTGGACGCAAAGATGCGATGAACGTTTTCAGCGTCAACCTGGCTGCCGGGCAGGACTCTGCTGCCTGCCATCAAATATGGCAGCGCCGCCATCACGCCGCCCAGCATCAGGCCGGCGGCCAGCTCAGTTCCGATGGACCGTGACCACAGCCTGCCGCGCAACAGCGCCGCCAGTCCCGCCAGCCGACCCTGCCGCGTGCGCGCGTAAAGCGCCAGCGCGCCGCCCCAGCACACGACCAGCGGAATCAGAAACTGCAGCAACAGCAGCAGCGAGATCAGCAGCGGAAATATTACCCGCGCAAAAAAGCCGGGCGCTTCGCCCATGGTCAGGTCGGTGCGCAACGATTCGTTTGCGCCGCCCAGGTAATTGGCCGTAATCAGCAGCAGCGCGGCGGCCAGCAGAAAGGTCAGCAGGTTGCGCCAGTCAGACTCACGCCGCGCCAGACCGAAAAAGTAAAGCACCAGCCCGCCGAGGGTCAGCAGCACGACGCACACGACCAGCAGTCCGCCCAGCACAAGGACACTGGTGCTGCGCTCGAAGGCGACTTCATCCAGAAATTGCGCTGGCAGCGTGGACTTCAGCCGCAATTCCCTGATGATGCCGCCGGCCACGACGGCTTCAGCGGTGAACTTCACCTGATCCGGGCCGCTGCTGATGAACTCCTGCGTGAACCGGCGCGGAGCTTTCTCCGCTTTTTCTCCTTCGTTGCTGATCCCGACGGCCCCGAATTTCTCCGTGATCGGGCGGCTGTCCTGTGCCTGGCTGTTGTCTCTGATCTGAGAAAAACGCGGGCTGAAGCTGCCGGTGAGTTCCCGAAGCGCGGCTGCGATGTCAGCCGCTGCGGGCAGGCCGGACGTCTGGCCGGTCTGTTCAGGCTCGCGGCGCATCAGGCTGAGCAGGTGGCCGTCCGCCGCAAAGCCGACGCGAAAGCTGCGGTCCCCGCGCGGCGTGCGCATCGTCACGGTCGTCACCAGCGGCGCGAGCAGCGGCGCGATTTCGCTGTGCGGCTCAGCCCGCAGGTAACGTTCGGCTTCGCGGTTGCGCCCCGTGGTGACAATTACATCCCGCCCGCTCGCGTCAACGCCGTAACGAGCCGCCAGCTCAGTTGCCTTGGCAATGGCCTGCTGCCGGTCAAACGTCTGCTGCCATTGTGCTGCCGGATCGAGGCGCGCAAAAAGCAGGGCGAAGGCGCCATAACCAGTGACCGCCAGCAGCAGCGGAATCAGTAACCGTCGCATCAGGCCTCTTCCTCCAGTGCCGCAGTGGTGATGGCCGTGTCTTCGCTCAGGCTCTCCAGCCGGATGATGACGGCGGTCAGATCGTCCTGCACACCTTTCTGGTGGGCGCGCTTCAGGCTTTCGCTCATCGTTTTATCCAGCGCCCGGCCCAGTTCATCCTGAGTCTCAGCCGTGTCTGCGCTGAAGACTTTGACCAGCGCCTGGTCTGCCGCCGACTGATTGTCAGCCCAGCTTGCGGCCAGGCCGTTGGTAAAAAGCGTCACCGTGTCGCCGGGCGCAAGAAAGGCCGTGCCTTCGGTCACGCTGAAGCTCTGTCTGTCGGGGTGGTCATGGCTGAATCTGATTTCGTGTTCTTTCGGCTGGCGCGCCGCTTCACTCCCGCCCTGGCTGATGAGCAGCACGCGCGGCCAGCTTCCCGTGCGCGCATAACGCAGCGATCCGTCCGCCGTGTCAATGACCGCATAGACGAACCCGAAGCCCGCTTCGCTTTCAATCATCGCTGACAGGCGCGACTGCAACCCGCGCACGATTTCAGCCGGTGAATCATCGCCGCGCGTCCTGCTTCTGAGTCGCGGCATCAGCCAGCCCTTGGCAAAGGCGATGGAGAGCGCCGACGCGAGGCCCTGCCCGCCGCCTTCAGCGATGAACACGCCAAGCCGGTGTTCGTCGAGCTGAAAGAAGTCATAAAAATCGCCGCCGACTTCGTGCGCGGGCTGACACGCGGCGGCCAGGGCAAGCTGCGGTCGGCGGGGCAGCGTCTGCGGCAGCAGCCTGATCTGTGCTTCACGCGCCGCTGACACTTCGGCCTGCATCGCCAGGCGTTCCATCAGATTGCTGGCATACAGCGGGCGCACCTGAGCTTCGCTGTACCAGCGACCTTTGAAAAAGAAGAACAACTCAAGGGCAACGAAGCTCAGCGCAATGCCGGTGGAAATCAGCCCGGCCCGACGAACAGATGGTGACGGCTGAGCGCTCATCTGAACCAGCCCCGTGACCAGCGCGGGAATGCCGACGCTGATGAAGGCCGTCTGCAAATCGCATTTGAAGAAACCGACCAGCAGCAGCGCGGCCAGCGCCGCCGCCGTCAGAAAAACCGCCAGCCAGGGCCGCACCTGCGTGCTGAACACGCTGACGCTGCCGAGCGCCAGCAGAAAGACGAGCGCGATGATGACCTTCTGATTGCGCAAGCGCCGGTGCAAAAACGGCAGCGGCAGCAGCAGCCCGGTCACGCCCGGCAGAATGCTGAAACTCATCCAGCCATACAAATGCGTGGCCCAGGACCACCGCGCAAACATCGCATCGGCCTGCACCACCTGCCATCCGGCGCGCGGATTATCCGCCCAGGGCAGCACCGCCAGTTGCACCAGCAGCACGCCCCAGCCGCCGATAGCCACGCTGTAAATCACCGCCCGCGCCACATTGCGCGAAAAGAACCGGCCCGTCAGCAGCGCATCGAGCGAGGTCAGTTTGCCCGGATAGGCTTCCCGAATGTCGCCTTCGCCACTGCCGTAAGCCATGCCGACCAGCAGTCCGGCAATCAGATACATCAGGCCCGCCACAATGATTGAGGCCAGCGGACTGGCCTGCGGGTTCTGCGCGACAATCCGGTAAACCGCGACATCGGTTTGCAGCATGAACAGAATGAAGACGCCTGCTGACAACGCGGCCAGCAGCAGCACGCGGCCATAGGAGACTTCCTTCTGCCGCGCGCGTTCGGCGAAACGGTAGACGCCGAAGGCCAGCATGACCAGCACGCTCAGGCCGTACACCACGCCAAAAATAATCAGCCCGGCGAAACTGCTTTGCAGGTTCGCTTCCGCAAACTTCCGTTCAATATTGGCCCGCACCTCTTCGCTGACGACGGCATTGCCTCGGACCAGAATGACGATGCGTCGTTCCAGTTCGGGCAGCGAGGCCGCCGGCCAGTTCCACGAATACCGGCGCATCACGCCGCCAGGGACTGCCAGTTCCCGCATTTCAGGCGCGGCATTCACCGGCATTTCGCCCGCTTCGGGCCGCGCGCGCAGCGCCGCTTCAGCGAGCTTTCTGGTGACGGCTTCGCCCGGATCGGTGAAGGCCTGATTATTGGGTAGGGTGTGCGTGAACCCGATCACCCGGCCTGTCGGTGACATTCTGACTTCAAACCGTTCCTGGCGTTCCGGCGCGACCAGCATCACGCTGATCGTCAGCACCGGAGCCAGTTGCTGCGCCTCGTCGGCCTCGCGGCCCTGGCGCAGGCGGTAATAAAAATACCGGTTGTTGTCGTTTTCAGTTACCAGGTAACTGTCCCACCCCGACGCTTCAATCCCCCTGGCGGCGGCTGTCTGTCGGGCCAGGGCAACAGCCGCCTGCCGGTCCAGCGTCACACCGAGCCGCACGTTCGGATCATTTCTGAGCATCAGCCAGACGCCTGCCGCGAGCGCCAGCGGCGAGAGCAGGAGCAGCGCAAACCAGACCGCGCCGGAAAGTTTCAGGTGTCCAGGTTTCATGTGTGTCGGAGAAACATCAACAGCGCCATTAACGAAGGCGCGCAACAGCGGGTTCAGAGTTTACCGAAGCCGGGCGCAGAAAGACAAAAGCAGGAAGACAAAAGCATCATCTTCCTGCCCCGCATTGAAAATTTGTTCTGCTGCCCGGGCAGCTCAGACCTGTCCGGCTTCGACCAGTTTGCGCCGTCGCGCCCGCGTGGCCAGAAATTCCCTGGCTTCCTTGTAAAGCCGCTTGCGCTCGTTGCGATTGAAGACGGCACCTTTGACGATGCGCGCGACGACTTTCGGGCGGAAGTAATATTCGTCGTAAAAACGATGCACCCAGTCGAGCATCTCCGCGCCCGACAGGTGCGGGAAGTTCGCCATCGGCAACTGCTGTCCGAGTTCATCGGACATCTGCGTATTCAGAATCACGCCGTTCGCGCGGAACCATTCGTACATTTCAGTTCCCGGATAAGCGTGCGCGACTGAAACCTGCAGCGTTTCAGGATCCATCTCCTTCGCGTAAGCAATCGTCTCCTTGATCGTCTCGCGCGTTTCGCCGGGCAGCCC
>CAYWDW010000292.1:0-6674 GCA_964457105.1 uncultured Heliobacteriaceae bacterium | reverse complement strand
GAACTGGCTGTTGCGGCGACAGTCCTGCACGCCTGGAGCATTGCATCAGGCTTATGAATTTGCGGTGCGGTACGCGATGCCGATTCAGGTTGATCTGATTCATTATTCGCTGCCCTATTTCACCGAAGGGCCGGAGCGGATGCTGCAATTCCGGCCCGAAGACCGCGCGCAAATTGATGAAGTCGTCGCGGAACTGCTGCGCCTGAAAACGGCCCGCCCTGAAATGTTCGATCAGTCGCCGCAAGGGTTGCTGTCAATTCCCGACTGGCTGCTCAAGGGGCCTGCGATGCGCGTGCCGTGCGATAAATATCAGATGATCTGGGTGGGTGCTGACGGCACGGTGCAGCTTTGTTACGTCACTTTCAGATTCGGCAACCTGCACGAGCAGCGGCTGCGCGACATGCTCTTCACGCCCGCGCACACGCAGGCCTCGCGCGATGCCTTTGCGCTGCGCTGCCCCAACTGCCACTGCGGCTACGATTCACGCATCAGAAAGCACGAACCGAGCTTCAGCCGCTATGACGCACAACTGCGCCGGTCATAAATTGTCGGCGGTGAAAGTCTGGTCAGCTAAAGCGGCGTTCGAGCGGCAGGGCCTGGGCGAGCAGGTCAATATAATCGGTGTGGGCGATGTCGTAAGCGCCGAACTGCGACAGGTGCGGCGACATAATCTGGGCGTCCAGCAGCAGGTAATCGCGTGCGCGCAGGCGTTCGACCAGGGCGACGAGCGCGACCTGTGAACCATAGGCTTCGCGGCTGAACATTGATTCGCCGCAGAAGGCCGCGCCGACCGACACGCCGTATAAGCCGCCGGCCAGTTTGTCGCCGCGCCAGACTTCGACCGAATGGGTCTGGCCTTCGGCGTGCAGCGCCAGATAAAGCGCAATCATTTCCTCGCTGAGCCAGACGCCGTCGGCGTGTTTGTCATCGTGCCTGGCGCAGGCGCGAATGACTTCTTCAAAAGCCGTGTTCACCGTCACTCTGAATTCACCGCGTCGCAGAATTTTCTGCAACGACCGCCGCACCCTGAATCTTTCATCGAGCGGTATCAGCGCGCGCCGCGAGGCGATGTACCAGTTGATCGGCCCGTCCCTGCCGTCAGCCATCGGGAACATCCCCTGCTGATAGGCGGCCAGGACATGCCGCGTCGTGATCCGTGAAAGGAATGATGGTTTGCGCATGGCAGTTCAGTCTCAGGCTGTGTGCGTGTTATGCTGCGCTTCAGATTCTATCCAAAGCGGCGCGCACAGCAAAGCTTTTAATCTGATCACCAGACCAGGAACTGACTGACTATGTCCCCTTTGAAAATGCCACTGCGTCACCTCGCATTCACCGGACAATTGCTGCTGCTGCTGCTTTGTCTCTCGCTGATTTCCACGCTCGCTCCGGCGCAGAAAGCGAAACCGAAACCGAAACCGAAACCGGCACCGGTTGCCACGCCCGCGCCGAGGCTGGCATACACGCTGTCATTTCCGCAGCCGCACACGCATCTTTACGAAGTCTCGCTTTCAGTCAGCAATGTCACGACGCCGCAGCTTGATTTGTCGCTGCCGGTGTGGACGCCGGGTTCTTACCTGGTGCGCGAATATGCGCGGCACGTCCAGGATTTTGCGGCCCGCGACGATGCCGGGCAGTCGCTCAAGTGGGAGAAAACCGACAAGGCGACGTGGCGCATCGCCACCGGCATCAATGACGGCCAGCCGCGCACCGTCAATGCCAGCTACCGCGTTTACGCCAATGAACTCCAGACGCAGACCAGCCACCTTGACGCCGCGCACGCCTATTTCAACGGCGCTTCGCTCTTTATGTATGTGCCGACCGCAAAGGATCAGCCGCATCGTCTGAAGATCGTCGCGCCCGAAGGCTGGCGCGTGACGACGCCGCTCGCGCTCGCGCCCGATGCTGACGGTTTTTACACCGCGCCGAATTACGATGTACTGGTTGATTCGCCAACTGAAATCGGCACGCACAAGCTGCTGGAATTCACGGTGCGCAACAAAGTGCATCGCGTGGCGATCTGGGGCGATTACGAATTTGATGACCACCGGATCAGGGATGATCTGGCCAGGATTGTCGAGCAGGCTGCGCAGATTTTCGGCGGGCTGCCCTATGAACATTACACTTTCATCGTCCACGTGCAGCCTGGCATCGGCGGCGGCACTGAGCATCTCAATGCCAACGTCAGCCAGACGCGGCCCGAAGCCTTCAAAACGGCGCGCGGTTACAAGGGCTTTCTCAGCCTCGAAGCGCACGAATACTTTCACCTCTGGAACGTCAAACGCATTCGCCCGCTCGCGCTCGGCCCGTTCGATTACCAGCGCGAAAATTACACGCACAATCTGTGGCTCTCAGAAGGCGTGACGAGTTATTACGGCGATCAGTTGCTGCGGCGGGCCGGGCTGATCACGACGAATGATTACCTGGAAGGCATGGCGAATCTGTTGATGGGTTACGAACACCTGCCGGGCCGCTTCGAGCAGAGCGCCGCAACGGCCAGCTTCAATGCGTGGATCAAGCATTACCGCCCGGACGAAAATTCAGTCAACACAACCATGTCTTATTACACGCGCGGCGAAATCCTCGGCTGGCTGCTCGACTTTGAAATCCGCACGCGCACCGGCGGCGCCAGATCGCTCGATGACGTGATGCGTGACCTGCTCGAAAATTACGGCCTGCCCAAACCCGGCTTTACTGACGCTGAATTGAAAGCCGCATTTGAAAAGATCGCCGGAGCCGACCTGAGCGATTTCTTCAATCGTTATGTCAGCGGCACCAAAGACCCCGATTTCAACCATTACTTTCAACTGGCCGGTCTGCAACTGAATCGCGCCTGGCAGCCTTCGCCCTATTTCGGCAAAGATGACAAACCGGGCTGGCTTGGCTTCAGCACCCGCGAAGGCATTGAGCGCGTGACGATTGCCAATGTCATCGCAGGCACTCCGGCCTACACGGGCGGCCTCAATGCCGGTGACGAAATCGTGGCGCTCAACGGCCTGAAAATTGACCGCAACAACGTCCGGGAGCGGCTGGCCATGCTGCGCGCAGGCGATGATATTTCAGTCACCATCTTCCGCCGCGAAAAGCTGATGAACTTCAACCTGAAGGCCGCAGTCAAACCTTACGATCTGTACCGCCTCACGCGCCTGAAAGAGCTGACCGCGCCGCAGCGGGCGCTTTATGAAGCGTGGCTGAAACAGGAGAGCAGGTCGTGACAGGCTTCTGATTATCTTGTGAGCTGCAAGTTCGGGGCAGTTTCACTGCAAACGATTTTGCCTGCCCTGGCTTCACCGGGTTCAGCGTGAATCTTTGCGAGGTCGTACTGTATTCCCCAGGATAACTTTGCCCCCGTCTGCCGCTCACGACATCGTCCTGAGGTTACGGATTATCCGCGCTACTCGCTTCTGGCCGGAAAATACTGAAAACCTGTCTTGTCCGTGAAGCGGACGCATTCAATAGCGTCGGGTCCAACCCGACGAATGCGCCAGACAAGCCACACCGACTCTGAAAGAGTCGCATCCCGATACACCAATACGTCCCTTTCAGGGACGGCGGGCGTGTCCCATCTGACGTCGGGTTGCACCCGACGCTATTGAATGCGTCCGCTTCGCGGACGAAGAGGTTCAGCGGGATGCCGGTTGTTACTTATGGGGAGTCCGGCTATTGAATGCGTCCGCTTCGCGGACGAAGAGGCTTTCTCACATCCTCACCAATCCGCTCACTCTGATTATTTGACGTTCACGGTGTACGAATTCGTTGTGGCCTGCCCGTCAACCGTGACTACCAGAGTCACGCTGCCGCGACCGGCGAGGGTGCGCGGCAGTTTTGCGTTCACCTGATCGAGTCCGACGTAATCAGGCTGCGCGCTGGCGAAAGTGACTTCGGCATTCTCACCACCGATGGTCACGGTCACGGCGGACTGAGCGGTGCGGCCTCTGAGGCCAGTGCCAAACAACACCAGAAAGACCTGTTCATTCGGCGGGCCGAGGTCAATCTGCGGAGTGACGGCTTCGTATCTTTGCGTGCCATCGCTCAGCACACGTACCAGCAGCGCCGCTGGTGTGCCTGAGCCGCTGGCATCGGCGGTAAAGAGCGCGGGCGCGACCTGTCGCACGACGGCGGCTCCGGTTGAAATGGCACCATCGCTGCTTGTGATCGTGACCACGCTGTTGCCCGGCGCGGTGGCCTCAGGCAGCAGGTAATTGACCTGCGTCGGTGACACATAAAACAACGGGGCCAGGCGTTCGACGCCCTGCGCATCGCGCACTTTGACGGTGGTTCCGGCCAGCGTGGTCGGCTGTGCGCCGCTGGTCCACGCCGCAATGTTGGTCGCCAGGTTCGAGCCGAACGCGGAGCAGATGCCTGAAGCCGCAAGGTTGACCGTATAACCAGCGGCTGAAACCGAAGTCGCGGCGCGCGGCGACGCCGGATTGCTGAGGCGATAAATCGCGCCGCCGTGCGCGACCACGTAAAGCTCGCCGTATTCATCTTCGCCAAACGACGCGATGTTGTAAGCCGTATCGAGCAGCCGCGTCACCGCGCCGCCATTGAGCATCCAGATTTCACCCGAACAGTAATCGCCGTAAACGTAAGCCCCGAACGGCAGCACGCCGCGCCCGCCGCGATAGACGTAACCGCCGGTAATCGAGCAGCGGCCCTGCTGATGATCGTATTCAACCAGCGGCTGAATGAGCGCGAGAGCGGTGCAGGACGGCGCGCCCGATGGCCGTTCGGTGTTGCAGCGCGTGCCTTCCCACGTCGGCCAGCCGTAATTATTGCCGTTCGTAATCAGGTGTACCCATTCGCGCTGATTCTGCCCGACATCTCCGGCATAAAGCTGCCCGGTGTTGCGGTCAAACGACCAGCGCCAGGGATTGCGCAGGCCCGGCGCATAAATTTCATCGCGCCCCGCCGTCGCGCCAAAGTATGGATTGGTCGCGGGCGATGAATACGGCACGTTGCCGTTCGGCTGATCCACGTTGATGCGCAGAAATTTGCCGAGCAGTTCATTGACGTTCTGCGCCCGGTTGCCCGGATCGTTGCCCGAACCGCCATCGCCCATGCCGATGTAAAGAAACCCGTCCGGCCCGAATTCAATCATTCCGCCGTTATGATTCGAGAAGGGCTGCGCCACCGTCAGCAGCACGGTTTCAGCCGTCCCGGCCCGGTTGCGATCTGTCGCCGAAGCCTTGTATTCAGCAATCACCGTAGCGCCGTCACCAGACCGCGTGTAGTTGACGAAAAAACGGCGGTTGCTGCTGAACCGGGGATGAAAGGCCAGCCCCAGCAGACCGCGTTCGCCCCCGGCCACAAGTTTGCCGGAGAGATCAAGAAATTCAGTGGCAAGCGTCGCATTCGGCAGCAGCACCTTGATGCGCCCGGTCTGTTCGACGATGAACAGCCGATTGCTGCCGTCGCGCGCATTTGTCACCAGCACGGGCGAAGAGAGCGACCCGGTCGGCACCTGATCGAGCTGAATCACCGGCGGAGCCTGCGCGGCCACGCGGCTGCTGCGCGCTGGCCACCAGGCGGCCAGGCAGAGCATCAGACAACTGAGGCCGGTGAACAGAAAGATCCCCGACCTGACTGAAATAATGAGCTTCAGTTCACGTTTCATCATTAACATCCCCGATGAGGAAGCTTTGGTTAGTGGTCATTTGCGCGGAGGCGGCGGGCCAATGTCAGGGGGCGCTGTTCCCTGCTCCTCCGGGTAAAAGGCAATGTTTTCCCACGTGGCTGTCAGACCTGGTATCGTTGCGGCAAAGTCTGTGTTAATTTCTGCTTTACTGTTTTTTCCGGTCTGAAGTCTATCACAGCGCGCCGGACCGTCCGAATGTGGCCGGGCGCAACTGACTGGGTTATTTTATGGAATTGTCTGAAACACTCCGGCTGGCGATTGACGCCATCTGGGTTCACAAACTGCGCTCGGCGCTGACGCTGCTCGGCATGATTATTGGCGTCACGGCGGTGGTCGTCGTCGTCTCAATGATTCAGGGCTTCAACGGCTACGTTGACGAAAAGATTGCCGGCATCGGGGCCAAATCGTTCAGCATTCGCCGCTTCGGTTTTGATGATTTCAAGAACACCGATTCGATCACGCAGGCGCAGCGGCGCAACAAGAATCTGACCTTCGACGATTACGATTACATCAGGGAACGCGCCCGGCTGATCAGGCAGATTGGCGCCAAAGCGATGCCGACCAGCGTGACCGTCAAATACGGCGCTGAAAGCGTTGATGGCATCAACGTTGACGGCACCACCGCCAACGTCGCAGAGATCGAAAACGTGGAAGTGGCCGAAGGTCGTTATTTCACCGGGGCTGAAAACGATTCGGCGCTCAATGTCGCCTTCATCGGCGCTGATGTGGCGACGCGGCTTTTTCCCGGCACGTCGCCGCTCGACAAGGAAATCACCATCAACGGATTGCCTTATCGCGTCGTCGGCGTGGCTGCCGCCAAAGGCACCGTGTTCGGCATGCCGCAGGACGGGTTCGCCACGATTCCGATCAGAACTTACGCCAAGAATTTCGGCCCGCTCCGCTGGCAGCGCAGTTTTTATATGGTGGCGACGGCGGTTTCTGACAGTCAGTTCAATGACGCCGTTGAAGAGGCCCGCTTTCTGATGCGCACGCGGCGCGGGCTGAAGCCGGGCGAAAAGGACAATTTCGGCATCGGCAC
>CAYWDW010000291.1:0-6676 GCA_964457105.1 uncultured Heliobacteriaceae bacterium | reverse complement strand
TGATCCACCATCCACCCCCATCTGCGGCCCTGTTGTTGTGGGCGGCCCCGCCCCCTCTGCTGGTGTTCCTCCTAAACCCCCGGGTGCGGCCCCCCCCGCACTCCACATGCGCGATCAGGAAATTTTGGATCTGCTGAGACTGCGTGCGACAGTTCAAAGCCAACGACTAACGTGATGAACAAAACTGAGCCTGAGAATAATTGCCACAGCCCGGAACCATCCGGGATAACACTGCGTGAACATCGGGAAAATTCTTTCCCGGCTCTCAGCTCCGATCTGATTTGCGTTTGCGTGGCGCGGCATCGCTGACGCGAAACCAGTGCAACCGGTCAATCACATCTTCCGGGCTGCGGCCCTGCGGCAGATAGCCGCGCCAGCCGCAGTCAGAACAGGCATACGGACGCCGCCTGGTCAGCCTGGTCAGCGTTCGTTCCAGCCACCCGCGCCAGTTGCGGCGGTAAACGTTCCCGCCACATTGCGGACAGGCGCGGCGGGAACTGTTCACCTGAGGGGGCTGCTTCATCAAACTTCCTTTCAGGAACATTCCGACCACACGCGCCCGTCACACGCGGACAGCGCATGGCGCGATGTGACGAAACGATCTCCCAGTGATTCGGACGGATCAGCAGGCCGGAATTATTTTTCGATGGTGGTCTGTGAGTCTCTGACAGGCTGCACTGTCGCAGATCAGGCAGGCTTCGGGTATCCCTGATGCCAGGTATTTTGCCTCCCTGACGCCAGGTATTTATGGGGAAAGACAGAAAGAGAGATGACGGAACAAACGGAAATCACGGAAGGCACGGAACGCTTCAGACTCTGCACTGGTTCTGCTTCCGTGTGTTTCGTGATTTCCGTTTGTTCCGTTATCTCTCTTTCTGTCGCTATTGGCGCAGTTCGTCCTGATGCGCGAGCGCGTATTTGATCAGCGCGTGGCTGCCGCGCAGATTCAGTTTCTGGGCGATGTTTTTCCGGTGCGTTTCGACGGTGTGCGGGCTGACGCAGAGCGTGTCGGCGATGTCGCGTGTGGTTTTGTATTCGGCAATCAGCTTCAGGATCAGGCGTTCGGTCGGCGTCAACTGAGGCAGGGCAGCAGCAGGCTGGTCTGCCTGGCGCTGCCACCCGCTGACCAGGTATTCGGTCAGCAGCGGACTGAGGTAATGCTGACCGGCGATGACCTGGCGAATCGCCAGAACGATGTCGGTGATCGCGCTGTCTTTCAGCACATAACCGGTCGCGCCGAGGCCGAGAGCTTTTTTCAGATAACTTTCTTCCCGATGCACGGTCAGAAAGATGATTCTGACGGCCAGTCCCTGCGCGCGGATCGCCTGGGCGACGGCAAAACCATCGAGGCGCGGCATGTCAACATCGAGCAGCGCGACCTCCGGCTGATGCGTCTCGATCAGCCGGAGCGCCTCCGCTCCGTCACCGGCTTCGGCCAGGACGGACATTGCCTGATCGGCTTCGATCATCTGGCGCAGGCCCTGGCGCACGATGGGATGATCGTCGGCGATGATGATCTGAATCTGAGCGTTCATGCCTGATTCTCCCGCAGCGGAATCCGAATGGTCACAGTCGTGCCCAGGTTCGGCGCCGATTCGATCAGCGGCACGCCGCCCAGCATTCGCACACGTTCGACGATGCCCGGCAGTCCGAAGCCGCTTCCGGCGCTCCAGTCGCGCGTTTCGTCGGGAATGAATCCCCGGCCATCATCTTCGACCACCAGGCAGATGTCATCGGCGTTTTTCCTGATCTCCACTCCGGCCTCCACGGCCTGAGCATGCCTGACGACGTTGTTGATGCTTTCCTGAATGATGCGATAGATGTTGTTTTCGGCGTCCTTCGGCAACAGTCCGTCAATGTCGTCAAGCCGGCGGCGGATGGTCAGGCCGTGCGCGCCGGCCACTTTGTCGAGCATCTCTTCGATGGATTTCGTCAGCCCCAGGCGATCCAGTTGCACCGGGCGCAGGTCGTAAATGATCTCGCGCACCTCGTCAATCACGGCGGTCGAGGCTTCGGCGATTTCCTGCAACTGTTCCTGCCTGCGTTCGGGGTCGTCCGTCGCGTTCAGGCAGATCGTGGCGCGATGCCGGATGATGACCAGACTCTGACTGAGACCGTCGTGCAATTCGGCGGCGATGCGCTGACGTTCGCCTTCGTGCGCGTTGATCAGGCGGCGCGAAAACCCGCGCTGTGCGGCATTGGCGCGTTCGAGCTGACGCACGCGCCATTTGTACCCCCCAAAGGCCAGCCCCGCCACGCCCGCCAGCGCCAGCGCGAGAAACCACCAGGCGCGATAAAACGGCGGGATGACTGTGAAGCTGAAACTCGCGCCGGTTTCGTTCCAGACGCCTTCGCCGTTGTCGGCAATCACGCGAAAGCTGTAGCTGCCTGGCGGCAGATGCGGAAAGTAAGCCGCGCGTCGCGTCCCGGCTTCAGTCCATTCCTGATCGAAGCCGGCAAGCTGATACCTGAAGCGAATGGCGTGCGGACGCTCCCAACTGAGCGCCGTATACTGAATCTCCAGATTCTCCTCGCCCGGACTCAGGCGCAGCGTCTGACCGACGGGCCGCGCCGCGCCGTCCACCGACACCTGTTCGATGGCAAGCAGCGGCGGCTCGGCGCTGCGCGGCTGCGGATTCACTGCGACCAGGCCTTTGATCGTCGGGAACCAGAGGCGGCCATCGGCAGTCTTCCATCCGGCGGGACTCGCGCCGTTGCATTCGCGGCTGAGCATGCCGTCATTCGCGCCATAGGCAAACGACGCCACCGTCCGGCGCTGTCCGTCGGCGAATTCATTCAGCTCCTTCAGCGCGGCGCGATAGATGCCCTTGTTGCCGCTCATCCATAGATTGCCCTGATCGTCTTCGAGGATTTGAAAGGCGAGGTTGTCATACAAGCCGTCTTTGACGGTGATGGCGGTGAACCTGCCGTCTTTGCAGCGAATCAGCCCGTTGCCATCCGTGCCGATCCAGAGTTGCCCGGCGCGGTCTTCGTAAAACGAGAGCAGATGTTTGCCGGGAAAACCGTCCTGCTGCGTCCACGAGGTGAAGCGCCCGTCGCTCAGGCAGCTCAGGCCATTGCTCGTGCCGACCCAGAGCCTGCCCGCGCGATCTTCAAACAACGCGGTGATGTAATTGTCGGCCAGCCCGTCGCGCACGGTGCAGGCCGTCGCCTGCCCGTCACGAAAGCGTTGCAGGCCGTCAAACTGCGTGCCCGCCCACAACGTGCCCGCGCGATCCATCAGAATGCTGCTCAGCGACAGCCCGGCCTTTGTGACATAAGGACTGAAGCGCCCCGCCTTGTAGCGCAACACCTGCGCGCCCGCGCTCGCCAGCAGGTTGCCTGCGTGGTCAACGGCCAGCGCGCGCACCTGAAGAGGCAGCCCGTCGCGCGCTGTCATAACGGTGAAACGGCCATCCTGGAAGCGGCTCAGTCCGCCAAGCGAATTCACCCAGAGCGCGCCGTCGCCGTCGCCGTGCAGCGTCGTGATGATGTCGTGCGGCAAACCGTCCCGCGTGGTGTAAACGCTGAAGCGCGCCTCCCTGAGCAGCGCCAGGCCGCTGCCCTGCGTGCCGAGCCACACGTCGCCGTTCGGCGCGGGACAGATGGCCTGAATGAAATCACTGGCCAGGCCCTCGCGCGTCGTGATCGCGTCGAAGCGTCCGTCGCTGAAACGAAACAGCCCGGCGCCGATGCTGCCAATCCAGACGCTGCCCGCGCGGTCTTCGGCAATCGTCTGCACACGGTTACGCCGCAGGCCCGGCGGCAATCCGGCCTGGCTGAAGCGGCCTGCAATCAAGCGGCTCACGCCGCCGCCATCCATGCCGATCCACAACGTGCCTGCGCGATCCCGGCAAAGCGTCTGAATCCGGTCAGCGGCGAGACCATCGCGCGTCGTGTAAACCGTGAAGCGGCCATCCCTGAAGCGCGCCAGCCCGCCCATCGTGCCAATCCACAGCCCGCCTTCGCCGTCTTCGGCAAAGGCCGTGACGCGATTGTCGGGCAAACCGTCGCTGGTCGTATACGTCGTAAAGCGTCCCTGCCGGAAGATGGCCAGGCCGCCCTGCGTGCCGATCCAGAGGTTGCCCGCGCGATCTTCAAACAGCACGCTCGCGCGGTTGTCTGTCAGACCCTGCTCCGTGCTGAAAAAGGTGAAGCGGCCCTGCTGATACCGCGTCAGTCCGCTGCCATACGCCGCCCACAGCGCGCCCGCGCGGTCGGCATAGACGCTGGCGATGTTGTTGCTTTTCAGTTCCGGCGTATTGCCCGTGTCGAAGGCCGTGAAGCGCACGCCGTCAAACCGCACGACGCCTTCCGCCGTCGCCAGCCAGAGATAACTGTCAGCGGACTGGACCACCGCGCTGATGCCGTTCTGCGGCAGCCCGTGCTGATCCTGCCAGACGAACTGCTGATAGCGGCCCAGCAGCCTGTCAGGGCTGATCGTCTGCCCGGGCGCCTGCAGGACCAGCAGGCAGAGCAGGCACAACAGCCCGCCGGTTGTCTGTGGATGCTTCATCAGCTTGCGATTCAGTGAATGTGGTGCGCTTTGCCGGCCCCGCGCCATGCTGCCGCGCGGGACGAGGTGCCGACAATGCAGCGGATTATAAGATTGCTCCGGGCGAAATCAGAAATGAAACAGCACAAACAAGGAGCGCAAACAAGGAGCGCCTTAACAAGGAGCGCCTTGTTAAGGCGCTCCTTGTTTGCGCTCCTTGTTTGTGCTGGCGCTTCTGCTGGCTCCTGAAACATTGCTCTCCCCATTGGCGAAGATCGTGTAGTACACTGGCATTCGTTATGACGGACATCCATCACCAGCCTGATTTTCAATACTGCGAATACGAACCGATTGTGCCGCGCCTGGACGCGCTGCGCGTCGTGATCGTCAACGATCTGATTCAGGAGCCGGAGCATTTTTCTGACATTGCCCGCGCGGCGCCCGACTTTGACGAGGAGAAGTGGCTCAGGCTCGAACGCCACATTGCGGGCCTCGCGCTGCTCAACATTGAAACCAATGTGCGCAAGCTGGTCAGGCATCCCTGGATTCGCACGGTGCATTTTTCCGAACTGAGCGAAGACCTGATGGATGAACTCGACCCCGATGCGCTGGTGCTGAGCGGGACGCTGCGCGATTTCGATTTTTACAATCCTGAACTGATCGCGGATTTCAACCGCTTCATCCGGCACAACCGCGTGCCGGTGCTGGCCATCTGCGGCGGGCATCAACTGGTCGGCCAGGCTTTCGGCGCGACGATTACGACGCTTGATGGCAAACTGCCTGCGGAGCGCCGCGCGCAACGGCTGATCGAGTATCAGTATCGCTTTGTCAAAATCACCGATCCTGCCGATCCGATTTTTGCCGGCGTGGATGACCGCGCCGAACCGCGCTGGCAGAAATACACGCACCGCCGCCACCTGCTGCGCGTCTGGCAGAATCACGGGTTGCAGGTTGACCGGCTGCCCGACGGCTTCAAGCAACTGGCGCGCGGTTATCTGGCCGAAGAGCAGATGTTCGTGCGCCGCACCGCGCAGCAGTTGATTTACGGCGTGCAGTTCCATCTGGAGAAATCATTTCAGGACTGGAATCTGGACAAATACTGGGAGCATCACAACGAAAGCCGCGACGGGCGCATGCTGTTTGGCAACTTTCTGGTCGAGGCCCTGCGCTTTCGTCAGACGCAGGGGCCGCGCGAACGTCGGCCCGAATCGGGCAGCGGCCCTGACCTCGTGCCGCAGTCAGTCATTTCATCCGGCACGGGCAGCGCGCCGCTGACCGGCTTCTGAAAGTTATGAACAATCACGCAACGATTACGGTGCTGCTGTTTGGCGCGTGCCGCGAGGCCGCAAAGACCGCGCAGTTCAGCCTTGAGACTGCGCCTGAGGCCGACGGGCAGTTGAGCGTGGCGACGGCTTTTGCGGCGATCAAAGCGCAATTTCCGCAGCTTGCCCGCTTCGAGCGCAGCGCGCTGTTTGCCGTCAACGAACAGCACGCGCGGCAGCAGGATCAGGTGCGGGATGGCGACACGCTGGCAATCTTTCCGCCAGTGTCAGGCGGGTGAGGCGAGCGATGAACGAAGACGTGTTTGAAATCACACGCGAGGCAATTGACAAGGCTGCCCTTGAGCGGCGACTGCTGACCGGCGGAGCCGGAGCGATGGTCACCTTTGACGGCGTCGTGCGCGACAATACCAAAGGCCGCCCGGTCGTCACGCTGCAATACGAAGCTTATGTGCCGATGGCCTTGAAAGAACTGCGCCGACTCGGCGACGAACTGCGCGCGAAGTGGCCCGACATCGAACGCATCGGCATCATTCATCGCTTCGGTGAACTGCGGGTTTCAGAATCGAGCGTCGTGATTGTCATCACCTCGCCACATCGCCGCGTCGCCTTTGAAGCCTGCCATGACGCGATTGACCGCCTCAAACAAACCGTGCCGATCTGGAAAAAGGAGATCTTTGCGGACGGCGAAGCCTGGGTCGAAGGCCAGTCGCCATTTCAGCCAGGCAGTTGAATTTTCAGGGGTGGCGTGCGGCGCGAAGCTGGTCGAACGTCAATAATTTTCTCAGCCGGAACTGACCATTGGCTTGCGCTGCTGCCGACTTTTTCTT
This sequence comes from uncultured Heliobacteriaceae bacterium, assembly GCA_964457105.1. Taxonomy (GTDB): domain Bacteria; phylum Acidobacteriota; class Blastocatellia; order RBC074; family RBC074; genus DASRDU01. Next base: position 71 of record CAYWDW010000291.1, on the reverse strand, counting down.
AAGATTCACGCGCTTCATAAAGTAATCAGCACTCACAAACAACAACCTTCAATCTGCTTCGAAAGTTCTGG
>CAYWDW010000290.1:6409-6677 GCA_964457105.1 uncultured Heliobacteriaceae bacterium | reverse complement strand
TTTCACCATCTCTTCTTCCGTTTGTTCCGTTATTCCCGTCTGTTCCGTTATCTCTGCTGGTGGCTATTCATATCGCAAAGCTTCAATCGGGTTGAGGCGCGCGGCCTTCCACGCGGGCCACAGGCCGAACCCGACGCCGAGCGCGACCGAGACGATAAACCCGACCATCGGCGCCCACAGCGGCACAAAAGTCGGCATCATCAGCTTGACGATTCCAGCCAGGCCCCAGCCGAGCAGGATGCCCAGCACTCCGCCCAGGCCTGTCAGC
>CAYWDW010000290.1:0-6399 GCA_964457105.1 uncultured Heliobacteriaceae bacterium | reverse complement strand
TGTCGCTGCGCCTGGCGCCGATGGCTTTGCGCACGCCGATCTCTTTGGTGCGTTCGGTCACTGAGACGAGCATGATGTTCATCACCCCGATGCCGCCGACCAGCAGCCCGACCGATGAAATGGCCACCATCAGCAGAAAGACGCCGCTCGTGATGGATTTGAACTGCGTGATGATGTTGTCGGAAGTGGAAATGCCGAAATTGTCCGGCTGGCTGTAAGCCACCTTGCGGCGTTTGCGCAGCACGCTGCGGATTTCATCCACCGCCTGATCCAGTTTGCCAGGCGCGGCCTGCGCCATGATGAAGTGATCTTCAAGCTGCGGATAAATCTTCATCAGCGACGCATAGGGCAGATAGACGCTCTTGTTTTCGTTGTTCGGATCGTCTGAGCCGACGATGAAGGTTTCGCGTTTTCTGAGCACGCCAACGACGCGGTACTGTCGCCCGTTGATCGTGATTTCCTTGTCGAGCGCCACCAGATCGGGAAAGAGCGTATTGGCCACGTCGCGCCCGATTACGGCGACATCGCCGCGCGTCGCGTTATCTGTTTCGTTGAAGACGCGGCCTTCCTCAACTTCGGTGATGCCCATGCGGAAGTAAGCGGGCATCGTGCCCTGCACGGTCGCGTTCGACATTTCGGTGTCGCGGTAACGAATGTGAACGCGCTCGGTCATCGGCCCGTTCTCGAAGTCAATCATATTCACCGGAGAGATGAAGAGGCTGACGTTGACGAGCGAAGGGCATTTCGCCTCAATGGCTTTGTAATCGTCGAACTTGAGCGGCTTGCGCGTGCGCTCTTCGTAAGACAGCGAAAAGTTGAAACCCGGATTGAACTTGTAAATATAGATTGAGTTCGTGCCGAACGATTCGATCTCCTTCGCCACGCGCGCGTCAATGCCTGAGACGAATGCCGCAATCACAATCACGGTCATCGTCCCGATCACCACACCCAGAATCGTCAGAAACGACCGCAGCTTGTGCTGCCAGAGCGTGTCGAGCGCCATCAACAGATTTTCACGCAGATCAGATCGAGTCATCTTTCAGCCTTCGCTTCCGCGGTCATTCGGATCGCAACGCGACAATCGGATCAAGACCGGCAGCCTTCCAGGCCGGATAGACGCCGGAAATCAGGCCGACACTGCCGGAAACAAACAGCGCCGTCCCGACCGCCACCATCGGCAGCGCGGTCGGAATCGGCGTGAGCAGCGAAACCAGTTTCGCCAGCAGCCACGCGATGGTGACGCCCATTGAGCCGCCGATCAGCGCCAGCGCGGTTGATTCAAACAGAAACTGTTTCAGAATATCGCGCCGTCGCGCGCCCAGGCTTTTGCGAATCCCGATTTCACGCGTGCGCTCGGTCACGCTCACCAGCATGATGTTCATAATCACGATGCCGCCCACCACCAGCGCAATCGAAGTTACGCCGACGGCGGCCATCTGAATCGTGCCGAAGATTTTTTCGCGCAGCGCATTGATCGCGCTCGGCGTGATGATGCCGAAATTGTCCTTTTCGTTCGGGGCCAGTTTGCGGCGCGTGCGCATCACGACCAGGGCTTCATCAATCGCATCCTGATAAGTATCGGCGCTCGCCGAAGTCACGCTGATGTTGATCGAACGTCGCGCGCCGTAAATGTTCAGAAAGGTCGAAAGCGGAATCCGCACGTATTTGTCGCGCGACTGCCCGAAGACCGAACCGAGCGCCTTGCCAACGCCGATGACTTCAAACGGGCGCCCGTCAATCTTGATGAATTCGCCGATGGCGCTGCGGCCTTCAAAGAATCGCTCGGCGATGTCCGCGCCGATGTAACAGATCAGCCGGTTCTTTTCTTCCTCGGTCGGAGTGAAATTGCGTCCTTCAGAAAATTCCACGCGGTTGATGTCGGCCATATTCGCGGACTGACCGGCAATCGCCACTTCGCGCAGGCGGTCTGAGCGATAAGTCACATCGCCTGTCTGCGCCGCCTGCGCCGCCACTTCGGCAATGAAGCGACCGCGCGCGGTCTGCAGGGCTTTGTAATCCTCAACGCGAATGTCCTTGTTGCGGCGGCGCGCTTCTTCGATCCGCTCAACGCTCGAAAAATCCTCAATCGAAAACTTCTGCACCGAAAAAGCATTCGTGCCAATGTCGGCAATCTTTTCATCCACGTATTTGTTGAAGCCTTCAATCAGCGACACGACCACGATCACCGTTGCCACGCCGAAGATCACGCCGAGCAGCGTCAGAAACGACCGCAGCTTGTGCGCCCAGATCGCATCGAAAGCCAGCTTGATTGCTTCATTGATATTCATGACCGTCAGCGTGATACGGACAGACCAGGGTTCGTGTGTGGACTCAGACTGCTTTTACGAAGTCAGGGGCGGAAAGGTTGTGAAAATATTCTTTAAGTCTGCCGACACGATGGCCGGAAACCGCGAATCAGCAGACTCGCGGCTGCCGGGCCGCTGCGCTTACTTCGGAGCGTATTTTTCCAGGTAGGCGCGCGTGATAGTGGCTTTGCTGGTCGGGATTTCAGTGCCGGGGTCGGTCGGAGAGTTGGCAATGATGTCGGCCACGTTCATGCCTTCGATCACCTGGCCGAAGACAGTGTATTCGCGATCCCACCGTTCATTGCGATTGAGGCAGATGAAAAACTGACTGCTCGCGCTGTTCGGATCGTTCGTGCGGGCTGCGCCGAGCGTGCCGCGCACAAATGGCAGCGTGCTGAATTCCGCCGGAATCGTCGGCAGCCCTGAGCGCTCGCCCTGCGGCCAGGCTGACTTGTCATCGCTTTTCGTCGCCGGATTGCCCGCCTGAATGACCATGCCCGGAATCACGCGATGAAAAGCGAGGCCGTTGTAAAAACCTTCGCTGATGTATTTCTTGAAACTCGCCACGTGTTTGGGCGCCACGTCGGGATAAAGCTGAAGTTTGATTTTGCCGTACACAGTGTCAAGCACGGCAATCTCTTCGCCGGGCGCAAGCGGCGGCGGTGAGGCCACAGTTTTGACCGTCGGTGCCGCCGGTGCGGTCGTCGTGGTTGGTGATGAAGAGTCGCAGGCGAAAGCCAGCAGGCTCACAAGCAGAATCAGGCAGAACGTGGACGTTTTGAGTGAGTTCATAAGTTGTGTTTGTCAGTTGTCAGGGCTGGGTTGTTAATCTGCTCAGCCGAAATACTTCACACCGGAAGTTCAAATCAAGCCGGTCTTTCAAAATGACGGTGTGCGGAGTTCCAGCTTTAGTTCAATAGCATTAAGTTAAGCAGAAGAGAGATGACGGAACAGACGGAAATCACGGAACACACGGACAGCCCGGTGCTGAATCGGCCTGGTTTCGTCTGTTCCGTTATTTCCGTCTGTTCCGTCATCTCTCCTCCTGACACCGTCTCCGCACGGTTCCGGTTGGGGAAGTTTTGTTTCAGCCAAGTTTCTGTTTGACGATCTCGTTGACCATTTGCGGATTGGCTTTGCCGCCGCTTGCCTTGAGCGTCTGGCCGACGAAAAAGCCCATTAGCGCAGTCCGGCCCGCGCGATATTTTTCGACCTGCTGCGGGTTGGCGGCAATGATTTCGTCAACGATTTTTTCAATCGCAGCGGTGTCGGTGATCTGCACCAGACCTTTCTCGTGGATGATCGCGTCAGGCGCGGCGCCGCTGACGATCATTTCGGCAAAGACTTCCTTGGCGATTTTGCCGGAGATGGTCTGGTCATCAATCAGGCGAATCAGCGCGCCCAGGTTTTCAGCGGAGACTTTCGCCTGTGTGATGTCAGCGCTGGCGTTTTTCAGTTCGCGCAGCAGTTCCGACAGCATCCAGTTGGCCGCGGCTTTGGCGTTGTTCGCGGCTTTGGCCGTCGCTTCGTAATAATCGGCCAGCTCGCGCTGCGCCGTCAGCAGGCTCGCGTCCTCAGCCGACAACTCATAATCGCTGACAAAGCGCCGTCGCCGCGCTTCGGGCAGCTCCGGCAGTTCGGCTTTGAGGCGCTCAATCCATGCTTCGCTGACTTCGAGCGGCGGCAGGTCGGGTTCGGGAAAGTAGCGGTAATCGTGCGCGTTCTCTTTCGAGCGCATGACATAAGTTCGATTCTCCTTTTCGCTCCAGAGCCGCGTTTCCTGGTGAATCGCGCCGCCGTTTTCGAGTTCATCAATCTGCCGGTCAATCTCGTATTCGATGGCGCGCTGCAAAAAGCGCAGCGAGTTCAGATTCTTGATTTCGACTTTCGTGCCGAGCCTGGTTTCACCCGCGCGCCGGACTGACACGTTGGCATCACAGCGCAGGTTGCCTTCTTCCATATTGCCGTCGCACACGCCGGCGTATTGCAGCGTGCGGCGCAGAAAAGCCAGGTAATCGTAAGCTTCCCAGCTTGAACGAAAGTCGGGTTCACTGACGATTTCAAGCAGCGGCGTCCCGGCGCGATTGAGGTCAATGTAAGATTTGTTGTGATCGCCGAAGTCGTGCGAAGACTTGCCCGCGTCTTCTTCGATGTGCGCGCGCGTGAGGCCAAAGCGTTTCAGCTTCCATTCGGTCGGACGCCCGACCTCGTCGCGCTCGCTGGTCGGAATTTCGACCGTGCCGTGTTCCGAAAAGGGCCGGTCGTACTGTGAAATCTGATAACCCTTCGGCAGGTCTGGGTAAAAGTAATGCTTGCGCGCAAAGATTGATTCACGATTGATCCTGAGTCCGAGCGCGAGCGCCGCCTTGCCGGCCTGCCGCACGGCCTGCCGATTGAGTACTGGCAGCGAACCGGGCAGACCGAGTACCGTCGGATCAGTATTTGAATTCGGCTCGTCGCCAAAGTTCGCGGCGGAGGCGCTGAAGAGCTTCGATTCAGTCTTCAACTGCGCATGAACTTCCAGACCGATGACTGCTTCCCAACCTGCTTTCACAGACTTTTGCTCCCTTGCATAATGCACACTGTTACAGTATTGCGTGATTTAAGCGCGGGATTATAGCACGACCCTCGCGCCGCCATTGAAGCCGCCGCAGGCGAGGTTATACGATTCGCCCGGAGGATCAGTAATGAATGTATTTCGCCTGCTGCCTGTTGGCCTTGCGTTCAGCCTTGTCATCACGTTTTCCCTCGCTCAGCAGCAAAAAAAGATGAACGACAAATCGCCTCAGACGCCGCTTGCCGAATCGCGCCAGATGGTCCTGGTCATCACGCCCGACTGGAACGCGGTTGACGGCACACTGTGGCGTTACGAACGCACCAGCACGAAAGACGCCTGGCAACAGATCGCCTCAGGCATTCCGGTCGTGGTCGGCAAAAACGGCCTGGCCTGGGGTCGCGGCCTGCACGCGCCGCAATCCGGCACAGGCCCGGTCAAGCGGGAAGGTGACGGCAAATCCCCGGCAGGGATTTTTCGTCTGAGCCGCGCCTTCGGTTATGCCAGCGCCGCCGAAGCAGGGGCCATCAGGCTGCCCTATACGCACCTGACCGGAACCATCGAATGCGTGGACGATGTGAAGTCAGCGCATTACAACACGATCCTTGACCGCAGCCGCGTCACCGCCGACTGGCACAGTGCCGAAAAGATGCGCGAGCAGAAAGATTATTACCGCTGGGGTGTGGTCGTGGATCACAACGCCGCGCCGATCAATAAAGGCGGCGGCTCGTGCATCTTCCTGCACATCTGGAACCGCGCCGGCAGCGGCACCGCCGGTTGCACCGCGATGGAAGGTGACAGAATGGAAGCCCTGATGCGCTGGCTCGACCCGGCAGCAAAGCCATTGCTCGTGCAACTGACTGAAGCTGAATATCAGCGCCTGAGCAAAAGCTGGCAACTGCCACCACGCCGGTAATCTCGACTCTGAAATTTTCATCGCCCGATGATTCCGATCACTGACAACGAGGCGGCGGCGCAGGCGAAATACGCCATCGAACTGGCGCTGCTCAAATGCGCCGCCTGGCAGATGTTCGTGAATGATGAACTCATTACGGAGCTTCAGCCGGGCAGTTATGAATTCAGTGTCGAATGGGGGCGGCTGATCTTTGCGTGGTGGGATGATGACCATTCGCAAAGCTGGCGCGTGACGAATTATGAAATGGCTGACGCTGAAATCAGGCTCAGGGTGTCGCGCGGGCTGGCGAAGGAGACTGCCGCCATCACGCTGCGCGACGCTGAAGGCTGGCGTGCCAGAGAGAAGCTGCGCGCGCTGCCGGTGACTGAACGGCGCGCTGGTTATGGCCACCTGCTGGCGCAACTCCTGGCCGACCACTTTGCCGGAGTTCGCATTGAGCGCATCAACACGACGGGCCATCGCGCGCACCTGATGCCGGTGCAGTATGCGCGGCTGGTGATTGAACTGCGCCGCGAAACCGTGCTGGTGACTGGGGCCAATGACGGCGAAGCGCAAAGCGAAGTTGACGGCGTGCTGGCGGCGGGCCTGGTCTGGCTGGCCGGATACAACGAACGGCGCGAGGT
>CAYWDW010000289.1:0-6683 GCA_964457105.1 uncultured Heliobacteriaceae bacterium | reverse complement strand
TCAGCGCCGGACTCGAAGCCGAACGCGCCAGTTTGCATCGCGCCTTCGATAACGTGGCGGAGCAGGGCGGGGATGTGCGTGTGATTTTGGGTGAGTATGGGCAGGGCAAAAGTCACTTCTTTGAACTTGCCGCCCAGGAAGCGCTGGAGAAAAACTTCCTCGTCGCGCAAACCAGCCTCGATCTGCGCGAAGTCCCGCCGAATCGTCCGCAGCGCATTTACAACTCGCTGATTCGCAACCTGCGCTATCCCGATTCATCCGACACCGGAACGCTCACGCCCTTGTTTGATCGGATTCTGAGCGATGCCAACGTGTATGCGCCGCTCATGGAAAAGATCAAAGGCACGGAGTTCAGCGCGGCGATCTACAACTATTCGCTGCTGCGCGACAAGCCGGGCGCAGCGCTGGACGCGCTGCTCGACTGGATTTCCGGCGAAAAGGCTTACATCAGCGCCGTGCGCAGAGCGATGCCGGCAAGTCAAAAAGAATTCCCCGTGCGCGCGCTTTCGACGATGACGACCTCGGCGGATCAGTATTGTTATTTGCTGAGCGGCCTCGGCTGGATTGCACAACAGGCCGGATACGCCGGCCTGGCCGTGCTGCTTGACGAATCGGAGCATTACAGCCTGCTCAACGAACGCGGGCAGGAACGCGCCGACAATTTCTTTCGCGCTCTGATGTACACGGCGCTCGCCGCGCGCGCGGATTGCAAGCTGAGCGAAGCGCAACTGCAACATCACACCAGAACCGCCCTGCCCTTTCGCTTTCAGGAGCGCAGCCAGTTGCTCGTGATGTTCGCTGTCACGCCTTCGGCCAGCACGTTCGATTATGCACGCTGGTTGCACGACGATCAGATTATTCAATTGACCGCGAGTCTGGATGCGGCGGCGCTGGACAATTTGATGGCGCGCCTGTACGTGCTGCATCGGCAGGCGTATGGCTATGATCGCAGCGAGCAGTTCCTGGATGTCTCGCAAGGTTTGCTGGAATGCCTGGAAGGACGCCTCATCAATGTGCGGCAGACGATTCGGCTGGCGACGGAGATTTATGACCTGTGTTTTGCGCACGCCGATTACAGCGCGACGCAGGCGGTGAATGAATTGCGGCGCGTGATGCTGGGGAGACTGTGATGCCAGAGCCAAAATCTTACGACGATGCATTCAAGCTGCTGGCGACGCAGGATGCTGAAGCATTGTTGTTATTACTCGGCGAACTACAGCCCGGCGAAAAGGCTGAGATCACGCCGCTCGAACGCGAGTTGCGCATCTCGACGACGCTGCCGGATCAGCCCTATCGCGTCGTGTCGGAGCGTGGCGCACGCATTGTTCACGTCGAAGCAGAAAGCTGGTGGAAGAACGTGATGCCAGGCCGTATGGCAGATTATGGCGCGCGCGAATGGCTGGCGTACAAGTTGCCAGTCGAATGTTGTGTGTTGTTATTGACAGACCGTGGCTTGCCCCAAAATCCTCGCACGACGGCACGCATTAACGCGGGCGATGTGCAAATCACCGTGCAATTTCGGCTCATTCGACTCTCACAAATTTCAGCGGCACAGATACTCAGGCTGCGCCGTGAATATTTGCTGCCGTTTGTGCCACTGATGAACCGGTCAATCAAAGACCTCGAAGCAGGCGCAAAGTTGATTACGAAGATTAAGGATGAGCAACGGCGGAATGAACTGAGCTTATACTTTTCCGTCTTCAGCGGTGTAGCGTATAATGCGGCGGACGTGTTAGAACTCGTCGGGAAGAATCGTATGGCAATCATGGAATTGATGAAAGAATCCTGGGTGTACCAGGACATTGTGAAAAAAGGAAAAGCCGAAGGGCAAAAAGAAATCTTGCAGGACACGCTACGCCAACACATTGCGCGCCGCTTTCCCAACGCAAAGGTCGTCCGCAAGATTGCGCAACTCCATGATGTCGCCGTGCTGCAGGAACTTTGTCTGGAATTCAGTGAAATCCAGGATATGGTGGCCTTGCGCAAACGATTGGATGAAGCCATTCAATCCCAAAAACAATGACCGACCAACACGCGCAGCAGCGGCAACTCAAAGATCAACTGCCGCACACGTGGGACGCCCTGTTTGCGCGCTTCGGACGCTTCACCGACATTCAGTTCCAGGCCATTCCGCCGCTTCTTGACAGCCATAACTGCGTACTCGTTTCCGCGACGGCGAGCGGCAAAACCGAAGCCGCGCTCGCGCCCCTGCTCGAACGTCTCAAAGAAAATCCCGGACAATTACGCCAGCTTGCCATTCTTTACATTGTGCCGACGCGCGCCTTAGCCCGCGATTTGACGCGCCGCTTGCAACAGCCGCTCGAAAAGCTTGCGCTTCGCGTGCAGGTCAAAACGGGTGACGAAGCGGCGTTGAATTCCGCGCGTCCGCCTGCGTTGCTCATCACGACGCCGGAGTCGTTTGATTCGCTGCTCGCCAATCATCCGCGCATGCTCAAAGACATTCGCGCCGTTGTGATTGACGAATTGCACATCTTCGACAGCACGCCGCGCGGCGATCAGTTGCGCATTTTGCTGAACCGGTTGCGACGATTGAAACGCTATGCTTTATCGCGCGGTGACATTGCGAACGAAGCAATGCAATACTGCGCGCTCTCGGCCACGATCCACGATCCGGCAGCCGTCGCCGCACGTTATTTCAACGATCCGCGTGTCATTCAAGTCGGCGGACAACGCGCGCTCGACGCCGAACTGCTTGAACTCGAAAACGTCGCCACGCTGGATGATCTCTTTGCGGAACTCAAAGCGCGCGGCGTCAGAAAAGCGCTCGCGTTTTGTCAGAGCCGCGCCGAATGCGAGCAGTGGGCGTTTGAAATGCGCGCGGGCACGCCGTTTGGCGACCGCGTCTTTGTGCATCACGCCAGCCTTGATGCCAAAGTGCGTCGTCACGCCGAAACACAGTTTGCGCAATCCGAAGTCGCGTTGTGCTTTGCCACTTCGACGCTCGAACTCGGCATTGACATCGGCGATGTGGATTTGATTGTGCTGCTTGGCGCGCCCGGCAATTTGAGCGCGTTTCTGCAACGCATCGGGCGCGGCAATCGGCGCACGGCGCGCACGTCGGTCGTCTGTTGTTATCGCAACGAAACCGAACGCGCGTTGTTTCAGATTTTCGTGCAGGCAGCGCAAGCCGGAGAGATCACCGAAGCACAGCCATACTTCTTTCGCCCTTCGATTGTCGTGCAGCAACTTTGTTCGTACGTGAAGCAAACGAAGTACGGCGAGATTGATTCCAACAGCGCGTTTGAACTGTTCGCTGCGTTGGATGGCACGCCGCTCATTGCCAGAGCCTGTTACGATCAGATCATCGAACACCTGACCGCGAAGAATTACTTCACGACAACCGATTCGCGTTTGCTCAAGCCTGGCGCGGCGTGGAGCGAGTTGTTTGAGCAGCGCGCGATTTACACGAACCTCGTGGATCTGACGCGCGCCACGATTGACGTGATTGACGAAGAGACGGGGCGCAAGCTCGGCGAAATCGAACGCGCCGTCAAACCCGGCGGCACATTTTTATTCGGCGGGCACGCGCGACAAACGGCGCGCATTTCCGGGCGCAAATTGATGGTGCGCGCGGCGTCGCCGACCAGCGATGCGCATCCGCCGCAATTGCGTTCTGCCTGGCGACCGATGACGCCGGCGCTCGCGCAAACCGTGGCGCAAACCCTCGGTGTGCCGCAAGCGCAGAACCCGACCGACCTGGCAATGGTCACAGAAACCAGCGACACAGACGAAGCGTTGTCGCCGGTCACCTGGCTGTTTCACTGTGCGGGCGATGCGTATGGCCTGATTCTGGGCGAGGTGCTGGAAGCGCTCTATCGCGTGCGGGTCGAGGATTACAATGATTTGTATCTGGCCGTCAAAGGCCTTGTGCCGACCGGGCAACTGGAATTTACCGCCGCGCAGGTCCAGGCCGGTTTGCGGCGGCGCTGGAAGCAGATGGAAAGCTGGTTTGAGCTGGGGCGCTTTCAGGATCAGCTTCCGCTTGAGGTGCGGCGCGCCAGTGTGAGCGCCGCCTTCGATGTCGCGGGCTTTGTGCAAACCTTTCACGGACGACGCATCACCGAAGCCGAACCCGCATAGCTTCACTCCCCGCGCCAGATGGAGGTTCATCAGGCTGCCGCAGGCTCGCGCAGCTTGATGACAATGCGTTTGTCATAGATGTTGATTTCACTGCCCTTGACGCGCAACGGCGCGGGTTGTTCCAGCACCAACTGCCCGTTCTCGACATGCGCTGTCAACTCGATGACTTCCGCTTCGCTTGTATCTTGCGCCGCGAGCGCGCCGAAGAACTGCGTAGATGTGACCTGGTCATACTCCTCGCTCAGCATGCGCTCCATCAGCGCCTCAAACTCATCGGGCGCGAGGTCTTCAATGCGTGGTGTGTTCATCGGTTCTCTTCCTTTCGTTGCAGCGCCTGCTTGCGTAGTACACCGGTCTGCCAAAGTTCATACGGCACGACTACCAGCGCTTCGCCGCGTACTATTACCTGCACAACGGTCGGGAGAAGCTGTGCCACCATCTCCCAGCTACAGGGAACGGGTTCGCCATCCAACTCGTGCCAGGCGTCTGGCGTGAGCAACACCAGGTCAATCCACTGGCGCGCAACATTATCCCACATTCGCACCAGGTAAAAGTCGCAGCGCAGCGGAAACGCTCGCGCCGTATGTACAAAATAGGTTGAGGTCTTCACGTCGCCGTACCGCCCTAACACGACCAGATCATACGCCGAACGACGCGCTACGGGATCACGGAGGTCGTGCGCCTCAAACGCAATGCCTGCTTGCGCCAACGCGCGAAAGACCGCCACTTCACGGATGTAACCCTTGCTGAAACTCTGCCACCAATACAGGCAATAGGCCAGCAGCACACGGCCTTCAACGGTTTCACCTGTTACACCAAGAGCCGTTAGTGCGGTGCGGATCTGCTGCCAGTGAAGCAGCATCAAGCGGCGTCCCTCAGCTTCCGCGTCTGCCGTCGTCAACAACTGCTCAAGAAAGCCGGTCGCGTGTGCCGCATCAATTGCGCGCGTGTAGAACGTACTGAAAGGCAGTGTTTCGCCTTGCCAAATGACCTGCCCCGTATGCAGCAGGTCGAAGACGGCCAATGCTGCCACCCATTCACGTTGTGTCAAACTGCCTTGAGCCTGCGATTGTGCGACGAGCATGCGCCGCTGTTCCTCGCTCAACTGTGCAGGCAGGATAATGTGCGTAATTTGATCCGGCGACGTACTCATGCAATTCCGCTGGTAGCCTAAGTCACTCAGTAGTAGCTGTCAAACCTCACTCCCGGCGCCAGCCCCACAAGCTCTGATGCCGTGTGTAAAGCCGCACGGAGCGGTCGTGGCCGCCGGCAACAAGCTGCCTGCCATCGGGCGAAAACGCGACGGCCAGCACAGGCGCGGTGTGCGTGCCAACGCGTGCGACCAGACTGCGGCGGCGGACATCCCACAACGCGATGGTTTTGTCATCGCTGGCCGAAACGACCTCTGTGCCGTCGGGCGAGAAGGCGACCGATTTGATGCGCGCATTGTGTTGGCCGAGGACATCGCTCTGTGCCAGCGGTTCCGTGCGCCAGAGCCGCAGCACGCCTTCGTCCTCGCCCGTGACAAACGTCTGCCCGTCCGGCGCGAAACTCACGCTGATCAAATGCAGACCGGGATGTTGCTGCTGCGCCAGCACGCGCCACGTTTCGGTGTCCCAGAGTACAACGAATCCGGCATCACTCACCCCAACGAGCCGCCGTCCATCGGCGGAGAACGCCGCGCCGTAGATTTGCCCCCATTTGGATGAACCCACGACCTGACGACCGGTGGCGCGCTCGTGAACACCGAACGTGGTCGCCACCCAACGGCCATCGGGCGAGATGGCGGCGCAATAGCCGTGCGTATTCTCAACCTTCGCTTGCCACTGCATCTGCTGCTGCGCCACGTCCCACAGCTTGAGCGTTTTGCCTTGCTCCACCGCCGCCAGCCACTGCCCGTCAGGCGAGAATGCCACGCCGTTGACGCGCGAGGCGTGATCGCTGAACACGGCTTCTTTGCGCGCGGTGGTGGCGTTCCAAACGATCACCGAACGATCTTCGCCCGCTGTCGCGATGCGTTGGCCGTCGCGAGCAAAGGCGACAGCGCGTACCGGGCCGCCGTGTTCGTTGAAATTGGCGACCACATCGCGCGTCCTGACATCCCACACCAGAATCGAGCCGTCGCCGTGCGTCGAAACCAGCGAGCGCCCGTCCGGCGCAAAGGCGACGCACCACACGATGGAACTGTGTTTCAGCACGGCTTCGCGCTGCATCGTCGTCGCATTCCACAGCACGACATGTTCCGCCGCCGAAGCGAGCAACTGTCCGTCGGGCGAAAACTCGACGCTGCGCCCGTGATCGTCGTGCGCGCGTTCACGGTGCAACAGCTTGCGTTGCGCCAGGTCGCCAGGGCGCGGCAGTTGATGCACCAACACTTCGCCATTTGAGTTGATTTCCGCCAGGCGCGCGGCATCCGGCGAGAGCGCCATCCAGTTTGTGCCAATAGCTTGCTTCGCCGTCAACTGCTGCCCTGTCAGCGAATCATAGACAGCGTCGTTCCCTGCCAACATTACCTGCCGACCATTGGGAGAAAAGAGAAGGCTGCGGCCACCATCATCACGTATCTCGCTGACTTTCTCCCA
>CAYWDW010000288.1:0-6686 GCA_964457105.1 uncultured Heliobacteriaceae bacterium | reverse complement strand
TCGGCTTCGGCAAAGTGTGAATACAGACCATCGAGCCTGAGGTGAGCAAACTGCTTCAGCGCTTCGACGAACGCCGCGACTTCGCCGGGTTGAATGCCGAGGCGTCCGATGCCCGTGTCAACCTTCAGATGAAAATCAATGACGCGATTGGCGGCGGCGGCGCGCGCGTTGAGTTCGGCGGCGGCGTCAATGCGAAAGATCGCCGGAGTCAGGTCGTGCGCGATGATCTCATCCGCCTGGCCCTGCCAGAATCCTCCGAGCAGAAAGATCGGGCGCGTGATGCCAGCCTGCCGCAGACTGATGCCTTCTTCGACCAGCGCGACGCCGAACCAGTCGGCCTGTTCAGCTTCCAGCGCGCGCGCGCATTCAACCGCGCCGTGCCCGTAAGCGTCAGCCTTGACCACAGCCATCACCTGCACGCCGGCGTCAACGTGATTTCTGATCGTGCGGAAGTTGTGAATCAGATGCGGCAGCGAAATTTCAGCCCAGGTCGGGCGGGCAGATTGCAGATTGCAGATTGCAGATTGCAGATTGCTTTCGGAATGTGAAGCGGGCCGATCAGGCATGAGCGAATTTCTGTGTTGTGGCGTCGTTTCAGCAAAGCGAACGTTTACCCACTAAGCCACACGGAGGATCACGAAGAAAAGCAACACTGTTGGCCTTCCTCTTCGTGCTTTCTTCGTGCGGCTTAGTGGATGAAAAATCTTTGGCCTGGATTCCATATTTTGCCAGCCCTCTTCTCACTTATCCTTCATAGGCCTTGTTTTCAAAGCGCGTGAGTTGTTTCAGGAAGATCAGTTCGACGGTGCCAATCGGGCCGTTGCGCTGCTTGCCGATGATGATTTCAGCCGTGTTCTGTTTCTCGGTTTCAGGATGATAGACCTCGTCGCGGTAAATGAACATGACGAGATCGGCGTCCTGCTCGATTCCACCGCTTTCTCTTAAATCAGAAAGCTGCGGACGATGATCGGTGCGCGTTTCGGTGGCGCGGGAAAGCTGTGACAGAGCGACCAGCGGAACATTCAGTTCCTTGGCGATGCCTTTGAGTTCGCGCGAAATCTGTGAGACTTCCTGCTGCCGCGATTCGACGCGCCCGCGCCCGCTCATCAGTTGCAGGTAATCCACGATCAGCAGATCGAGGCCGCGTTTTTCCTGCCTCAGCCGACGCGCCTTGGCCCGCAGTTCAAGGGTCGTGATGGCCGGCGTGTCATCAATGTAAATATCGGCTTCAGCGAGTTCACCGACGGCCTGCGCGAGTCTGCGCCAGTCATCCTTGCTGAGCATGCCTGATCGCAGCCGGTGCGCATCAAGCCGCGCCTGCGAACACATCAGGCGCTGCACAAGCTGCTCCTTGCTCATTTCGAGCGAGAAGACTCCGACTGTCGCGCGGTGGCCGTGTTCCTGCGTCTGCAGCGCGGCGTTCTGCGCCATATTGAGCGAGAAGGCAGTGTTGTGAACACAGATGTCATTGGCGACGAAGTTATGCGTTTCAGGAATCGTCAGGTCGTAGACCTGTTTCAGTCCCAGCGGTTCAATAGAGATGATTTCGTCCCAGTAAACATCGCTGTCAGTCACACCGGGCGCCGCATCAGACCGGAGGCTGTTGAGGCGCCACAAAAGGCCGGAAGTCTGCTGCTCCCTGGTCGGGCTTTTACTCAGTCTGGTCACTATGCCAAAGCGCAGGAGCAGATGCTGCAACTGTCTGGCCAGCCGCTCACTGACAGTGATGTATCCGGGCTGAAAGAGGTAATGGTGAATCATCTCGCGCCGGAGAGAAACGCTGGCTGATTCAGCAGATGTCCGACAAGCTGCCAGCTTGTCGTGTTTTCCTGAGACAGACCCAGGCAGAAGCAATGACAAGCTGACAGCTTGTCGGACATTCCGCGACACATCTTTCTCTGAGACCGCCATTCCATTGCCTGCGATGACACGTTCCAGAAACAAAGTCAGTTTCTGACGATTGAGTCTGAAAACAATCGGAGGAATGGATTGAGGATCTTTGCCACAGGCAACAATATCAGCAATCTCTGTCACCTGCTCATCGCTCAACTGCTCCGTCCCGAAGACATTGATCTCACGCGGCACAGCGATCCGGTCGCCCGGTTTCAGTTCGGCCAGGCTGCGCCAGCCGTCAAGGGTCAGGTAAGGATGAGTCAGCGTGGATTCAACCTGTCGCCCCAGGCGCGTGGTGACGCGAAAGACAGGTTTCAGGCCATCGTCCACAAAAGCGCCGGGTTCGGTCAGGCTGAACTTCCAGTTGCTGTTCAGAGTCAGGAGTCGCGCCGCGCGACGGCGATAAATTTCTTCGATGGTCGCCACACTGCCATCCGCCAGCACGATTTCAGCATCCGCCGCCAGACACTTGCCCATGGACGGCCTCGCGGCGACGATGATCAGATCGCCGCGCTGCAAACCCGAAGTCATGTAATCAAGGTCACGAAAGCCGGTCGCAATGCCGGTGATCAATTGTTGCCGCCCGGCGATGTCTTCGATGTGCTCGAACTGTTTCTGCGCGATTTCGCTGATGTGCGTGAAGCCCTGGCGGATGCGGTCTTCGGCGATGGCCAGGATCATCTTTTCGGCCTGGTCGAGAATCTCTTCCGGGTCGTCTTCGGCGTCGAAGCACGACGCCATGATCTGATTGGAAGTCGTGATCAGGCGGCGCAGCATGGACTTGCCCTTGACGATGCCGACGTAGCTTTCGATGTTCGAGAAGCGCGGCACGCCGTCAAAGAGCGCGGCAATATAAGCCGGGCCGCCAATCTGCGTCAGATCGCCGGTGCGCTGCAGCTCTTCAGCAAGCGTGATCGGGTCAATGGCGCGACCGTTTTCTGACAGCTCAAGCATCCGGTCATAAATGCGCCGGTGCGAATCGAGAAAGAAATCGTCGCGCTTGAGCCGTTCAGCGGCCTGATTGATGGTGGTGTTGTCGAGCAGGATGGCGCCGAGGATCAGGCGTTCTGCTTCGATGTTCCCGGGCAATGCTTTTTCGAGTGCGAAATCGGAGCCTGCTGCTTTCGTCATCGTCGTGGTGAACTAGCGGCTTATTATTCGGTCCCGTGATGAGTGAGTCGAGAGCAGAAAAATGGCGGAAGCGGGAATCAGCGTGGCTCCCGTTCCGCCGCCATCTTATGCGTCGCTTCAGGCCCGGACAAGCTGAGATTCCGCGCCTGGAGCGGATGTTAATGAATTTATTGAAGAAAGAATTTTACTGCGGCAGACCGCACTTACTGACCGCTGTTTTCCTCTTCTCTCTTCACGATGACCTTCAGCCCGGCAGTCACTTCGCGGTGCAGCCTGACCGGCACTTCGTATTCGCCGATCTCCTTGATCGGGTCTTTCAACTGAATCCGCTTGCGGTCAATTTCAAAGCCTTTGGCGGCGAGCGCTTCGGCCAGGTCAATCGAGGTGACTGAACCAAAAAGCGTGCCCTGTTCACCGGCCAGGCGGGCGAATTCGAGCGTCACGCCACGGACGATTTCGGCCTGCTGATCGGCGGTGGCCTTCAGGGCAGTTTCACGTTTGAGCAGCGCCTTGCGCTGTTGTTCGATCTGTTTCAGGTTCGAGGGCGTCGCCTGCACGGCGAGTCCGCGCGGCAGCAGGTAATTGCGGCCATATCCGGCCCGCACCCTGACCAGTTCGCCGCGCCCGCCCAGGTGTTCGACATCTTCACGCAACAAAACTTCCATCATTGCCATTGTGATTTGCTCCGATAACTTCTGCTGATTGTCGGTGGTGGTCAGCGCCGCGCCTTAGTGCGTCGCGTAAGGCAGCAGGGCGATATTGCGCGCCCGTTTGATCGCTTCGTTGAGTTTGCGCTGCTGCCAGGCTGACAGACCCGAAATGCGGCGCGGCGTAATCTTGCCCCGCTCCTGCACAAAGGTCTGCAGCAGTTTCACATCCTTGTAATCAAGGTAATCAATCTTTTCAGCCGAGAGGCGCGAGACGCGGCGACGGCGTCCGCCGCCACGACGGCCCCGGCTGTCGCCATCATTTCTGTCGCCCCGGTCGTATCTGTCATTTCTGTCGTTGTCAGCCATAACTTGAATCTCCTGAAGATAACTGTGATCGGTTCCCGGCCTCAGCGCAGGACGGGAACATAGTCTTAACTCTCGAAGCCTTCCTCGTCTTCCGCCTGGTCTTCTTCCGATTCCGCGTCAACCTCAGCGGCATCTGCCGAAGCGGCGGCCACCTTGCGACGCGCCTTGATCTTCTCGGCGCGTTTGAGGTCTTCGTCAGTCCGCACAGCCATGTGACGAATCACCAGGTCGTTGACGCGCAAACGGCGTTCGACCTCAGCAATCTCGTGGCCGGTGCCTTCGAGGTAAAGGATCGTGTAAATGCCTTCTTCGAATTTGCCGATGGGATAGGCGAGTTTGCGACGACCGAGCGACGTGTAATCAACCTTTGTGACGTTGCCGCCGCGTTCGGTGATGGTGGTTTCGAGTTGCGAGACCAGTTTGTGCAGATCATCTTCAGCAGTGTTCGGGCTGACGATGAACACGATTTCGTAAGTTCTCAAAATTGCCTCCTTATGGCTTGTCCAGCCCGGCCAGCGCGGATTTCAGGCCGCCCAACCGAGCAAGGAGTGAAGTGGACAGGGAGACTGGGGGACGGGGAGATGGGGAGATGGGGAGATGGGGAGAATTTGAAATGCAGATTCTCCCAGTCTCCCAGTCTCCCCGTCCTTCTTCCTGTCAGTTATAACGGGCCATCGCTTCAGCGACGCCCTTTGTCAAAACAACTTCGACTGCGTCGGCGGCGCGTCCGATGATTTCAGCGAGCGATGCGCGTTCGCTGCGATTGAATTCAGCCAGCACGAAGGCGGCGGAATCACGAATCGGATGATCGGGCGCAATGCCCAGGCGCAGTCGCGGAAATTCCTGCGTGCCCAGCTTTGCGATAATTGATTTCAAACCGTTGTGACCGCCGGCACTGCCTTTGGGCCTGATCCTGAGCCGACCGAACGGCAAAGCAAAATCATCGCTGATGACCAGCACCCTGGCCGCGTCACCGATTTCATACCTGGCGCACAACTCTTTGACGGCGACGCCGCTCAGATTCATAAAGGTCTGCGGCCTGGCGAGCAGCGCCTCCGCATCACCGATGCGCGTGCATGCGGTCAGCGCCTGGCATTCCTTCAGGCGCGTGTCGCGTCCGGCGCGGCGGGCCAGTTCATCAATGACCAGAAAGCCGCAATTGTGCCGCGTCCATTCATACTGTGTGCCCGGATTGCCGAGGCCGACGATCAGCCACATAGAAACTCCTGAACGGCTGAAGGCCGCCACCGCCCGGCAGGGTCAGCGCAATGACCGGCTGACACACGGCCCGGCTTACTTCTCTTCGGTCTTGCCCTTCTTGATGACTTCGGGTTCAGCCGCGCCTTCAACCGGAGCTGCCACTTCTTCTTCCTTGTGCCCGATCACGGTCGCCACAATCACGTCAGGGTCAGTCAGCACTTCAAGCGTGGCGGGCAGGCTGAGGTCTTTGACTCTCAGATGGCTGCCGATTTTGAGCGCCGTCACATCCACATCAATCTGCGACGGCAGGTCGCCCGGCAGACAACGCACCTTGAGCGCATGGGCCGGCAGGTCGAGCACGCCGCCCTGCAGCTTGACGCCTTCGGCTTCGCCGGTGATGTGAATCTGCACCTCGAACTCGGTCTTTTCAGTCAGCGAAACCCGCATCAGATCGGCGTGCAGCACTGAACCTCTGACCGGATCGAGCTGCAATTCCGCGATCTTGACCAGCGAAGACTGCCCGTTGAGCGCCAGATTGAAGACCTGGTTGCGGCCATGCGCCCGCAGCAGCGCCGCCAGTTCGCGGCGCGCCACCGAACCGACCACCGCGTCACCGTGTCCATAAATCGCCACCGGAACCATCCCGGCGACGCGCAGGCGACGCGACGCATTCTTGCCTCTTGCCTCGCGCGGATGCGCTTGCAGCACAATATTCGTCTCAAAACTCATGTCGTTTCTCTCCAGAACTTCAGATAAACAATCTGCTCACCGACGTTTCGTCGTGAATTGACTTGATGGCCTCAGCAATCAGCGGAGCCACACTCAGAATCTCAAACAGGTCGTTGCCTCTGATGCGATCAGCCGGCATCGTATTGGTAACGACGATTTTTTCCAGCGGCGATTTTTCAATCCGCTCAATCGCCGTGCCTGACAGCACCGGATGCACGCAACTGGCATAAACCTTAGTGGCGCCATGCCGACTCAGCGCCTCGGCCACTTTGGTCAGCGTTCCGGCGGTGTCCACCATATCGTCCACGATCAGGCAATTGCGCCCTTCGACTTCGCCGATGACGTTCATAATTTCAGCTTCGGCGTGGCCGGGCCGGGTCTTGTCGCGCCGCTTGTCCACAATGGCGAAATCGGCATTCAACCGTTTGGCATAGGCCCGCGCGCGTTCAGCGCCGCCCGGATCAGGCGAGACGACCACGAGGTTTTCCGGCGGATGATGCTGAAAGTATTCCACCATCACCGGCGCCGCAAACAGGTGGTCAAAGGGAATATCAAAGAATCCCTGAATCTGCTGCGCATGCATATCCACCGACAGCACGCGGTCGGCCCCGGCCACCGTCACCAGATTGGCCACCAGTTTGGCCGTGATGGCGATGCGCGGTTTGTCTTTCTTGTCGCCGCGCGCATAGCCGTAATAAGGCATCACGGCGGTGATGC
>CAYWDW010000287.1:0-6687 GCA_964457105.1 uncultured Heliobacteriaceae bacterium | reverse complement strand
ACAAGGATCAGAAATTCACGGTCATTGCCGTGTCCTTCGATGACCTCGAAGACCTGGAAACAAAGGTCAGGCCGTTTGCGCAGAAACAGCTTCCTGATTTCATCAACTACCTGCAAAAGGAAGACGACCCGGAAAAGTTCGTCAGCGTGATGGACAAGGCCTGGGAAGGCGTCGTGCCGACCAACTTTCTGTTCGACCGCGCCGGCAATCTCAAGAGCAAACTGATCGGTGGCAAAAGCTACGAGGAGTTTGACGCCGCCATCGGCCCGCTGGTCAGCCAGTAGGCAGTCAGCAAAATGTTCATTCGTGGCTGTTTTGATTCGGCAGTTCGATCAGCATGAATTTCTGATCGCTTTTCAGCACCCTGGTGCCTTCCGTCAGAAATGATTTCAGCAGGTTCATCTTCTGCTGATTCTCAGCCTCAGGCAGACGCTCATTCACGACCGGCGAACGCGCATAATCAAGCAGCACATCGGATCTGATCAGCAGGTGCGTGATCCCGGCGGCGCGCGTGCGGGCGCGCAGTTCATTCAGATCCGCCGCCGCCTGCACCTGCTGCGTCAGGGTGTAATCCTCAAACAGATAGTCTGAAAAGAACGGGCGTTCGAGGTGATAACCATCGCGGCGCAGATTGATCAGCCAGACGCGGGATGAAGGCGGGAGCTGTGCATTGATGACTTCGTAATACGGGTAATAATCAAGCCGCCGGGCGAGATAACTTTCGCGCGACTCGCCACCCAGCACGGCGCGCAGCGGCTGGCGTTCAAGAAACCAGGCCGTGCTGACCAGCGTGCCCGTCAGGGCCGCGAGCAGCAGCGTCCACGCGAGCAGTCCGGCGCGGTTGCGGCGCGATGCAGGAGTCAGCATTGCCGCCGCTGCTGCTATCGTCACCGACAGCGCTGTGACCGTCGGCAGCAGAAAGCGCAACTGCTCGCTCGTCAGCAGCCAGCACCCAAACAGCAGGCCGCAAAACCCGGCGGTGACTTTCAGTTCAGCCTTGAAATCAGCCCGGCGCAAGGCAAGCAGCAGCAGCGGCAGGCCGAGCAGAAATGAAATGCCCAGCACGCCGTCATAATGCGTGTTGAGTTCGGGCTGCGCCACCAGCGACACGTAAAACGGCGCGGCCACGTAATCCAGCACGCCCTTGCTCGCGCCGCCGTAATTGGCCAGGAAGATTGAATACATCTGCGAGCGGGCGGCGTCCCATCCCGGCGCGCTGCCTTTCCACACGTTGACGTAAAAAGGAAAGACCGGGCTGCCCGTGCGCACCAGATTGCGCAGATACCACTGACTGCCGATCAGCCCCGCGCCCGCCAGCGCCAGCAGGCCCGCGCGCAGCAGGCGATGATGATTGAGCGACTGCTGCTGCGCGACTCGCGCCCTGAGCAGAAAAATCAGCGTCAGCGGAAAGACCGCAAAGACCGCCGTCAGCTTGATCGTCAGCGCACAGCCCAGGGCCAGCGCCATCCAGATCAGATCAGGCGGATGCAGCGTGCGCCACCAGCGCGCCGCCGCGTGAATCGTCAGCAGCAGGTATAACGTCAGCGCGAGGTCCGTGTAACCTGACGCCGCCGATTGCCACGCCGTCGGAATCGCTGCGACCAGGGCTGCGGCGACCAGCGCCCAGGCCTGACCGAGCTTCAGTTCACGCGCCCACCCGTACACTGCCGCCAGCAGCAGCGGATAAAAGGCAAACGTCATCGCGCCGGTTGCGGCTTCAGCTACGCCCCGGCTGAACAGTCCGCCCAGCAGCAGCGCCCAGACACTGTTCATCTCGACGCCGAGCGCGTAGTAATTGGCGATGTTGCCCGGCACGTCCGCAAGGCCGCCTGCTATTAGAAAGGCTTTCGGCAGCGCGAGGTGATAAATCAGCGCGTCCTTGCCCGTCGGCGGAGCCAGCGCCGCCACCAGCGCCAGCAGCACCGGAAAGATCACCATCCCCCAGGCCACGCGCCGGAAGATGCGGCCAGTTGCCTGATCCGGCGCGTCGCTCGTGCGCCTGAAAGCCCGCCACCATTGCGGCGCAGACCGTGCAAACAACGCGAGGCCTGCCAGCAGTGAAGCCACCGCGACCGGCCAGCGATAGAAATTCAGCAACCCCGCCACGAACCACAGCAGCGACCACGCGCCCGCGCCAAACGCGCACCGCCGGGCCGTTTCAAGCGCGACTGATTCTGAAGCTGAACTGTCAGCCGGGCCGCCTGCCACACGGCGAATCAGCGTTACCATCAGATCACCAGCGCCATACCACGCCAGCATCATCAGCAGGGAAATGACCAGACCAGCCAGACTGCGGCCTGCACCGGCCAGGGTCACGACAGGTTCGTGCAGCAGCGAAGCCGCACAGGCCTGCACCAGCAGCGGCAGTTGCAGCACGTCGGCCTGGCGGTGCGCCAGAAAGATGATCGCCAGCACGATCAGTAACACCAGCGTGACCGGGCCAGCCAGCGTCAGACCGGAAGAATCGGTGCGGGAACTCTGAGCGGGAATAACATTGCGGGATGCGAGCCGTGTCGAAGACTTCATGCAGATTCAAAACATCGGGGCGTGCGGCGACATCATACACATCGCATCAGCTTTCAGCAGCAGGAATCTTCGCGGCCTGATTCATTCACTTTGAAGTAGTGACGGCGCGGCTCACCGGCAATTTCCGGTCTCCGACAAAATATCGGGACGGAGCTTTGCCGTAATTTGTCACTGCGGCCCCGGCGCGGTTCTGTTTCGGCTGGTCATTGAACGGCTCATCCGGCTGTGATTGCAGGCGGTTAGCTGCGGGTGGCGGCAGTGGCTCCGATCTGGCACCAGGCTTGCTGAAATGACAGCCGGAAGCGGCAGGGCAGCAGCTTCAACAGTCATCGTAAGCGGCGTTCGTTGTGACATACCACGACGCTCAAATCCAGATCCAGAGGAGACAAAGACAATGAAGAAACAGAAGGGTTTTTCACTGATTGAATTGCTGATCGTCGTGGCGATCATCGGCATCATCGCAGCGATTGCGATTCCGAACCTGCTTAACGCGCGTCGTTCGGCGAACGAATCAGCGACGGCAGGCAACATGCGCACGGTGGTGAGCGGTGAGTTCTCATACGCCAACACCAACAACACCTACGGCACACTCTCCAACCTGCAGGCGGCGGGCAACATTGACAGCTCATTCACCACTGCCAGCGTCACCACCTCGCCGAAGTCCGGCTATGTTTACAAGGACAGCGACGTGGCGGCGAACACCTATGCGGTGCTGGCCTATCGTGCAACGAGCGGCGCCGGCACGCGTGATTTCGGCGCGATTGAAGACGGCGCGCTGCGTGAAAACAACAGCACGACGATCACGACGACCTGCTCGCGCGCCACGATCAATGGCTGGACGGGCTACGGCACGGTCAGCAGCTCAAGCGGCAGCTAGTCGCAGAATTTTTCAGGCTCAGCCTGATCGGGAGCAGCCGTTTTCGCGCTGCTCCCTTTTGTCATTTCAGGAACAACCAGCCATGAAAGTTGAAACCCGATTGCTGCCACTTGCGCTGCTGCTCACCGCCGGAATGCTCATCACCGCAGCCGCACAAACAGCGCCCGCCCGCCCGCGTCCGACACTGACGACTGACGATGTTCAGACCACGCCCGCACCGCGCGAAAACGCGCCGGTTCAGACGGCGAAGCCGTCCACGAAAATCGGTCAGCCCAATCCTGAACAGTCACAACAGGCGAACGACTGGAACGAAAAATTCAGGACAGCTCAGGCCAGGGCGAAGGAGCTTGAACGGCGGGCTGATGGCGTCGAGCTTGACATTGGCAGGCTGCGCAACCAGCTTTTTGACGCCGCCCCCAAAGACGCTGGTGACAACACGGCCATCAGCGCGCGCCTCAATCAGCTTGCGTCGCAGTTGCAATCGCTGCGCGCACAGGCCGCCGCCGCGCAGGCCGAAGTTGACGCGCTCAAACGCGAAGGCGAGGCGCATAAATTCCAGTTCAATGAAGGCTCACCAAAACTCGCGGATGGTCGTCCGAACCTGAAGTATTACCAGTCACGCATGGCCGAACTGCGCCAGGATTTCAATGACGCCGTGAACCGGCAGCAGGTCATTCAACTGCGTCTGAACGATCTCAACACCCGCATTCGCAAAAACTCCGGCGGCGTTGATGAACAGGGCCGGGCCTCAAACACGAGTGACGCCTTTGCCATTCGTCGCCTGAGAACCGCCTTGCAGGAAGAACAGAAAAAGATGACCGAAGCGGAGGACAAAAAATCCGAAGCCAGCCGCAAAATCGAAGACCTGCGCCGCCAGGCCGTCAACGCCGGCATTGATCCGGGAGATGTGAATTGAAGCGAAATGCAGCGAACCTCAGCAGCGCGATGGCCATTAACTACAGTGGCGATCAGTCGCCCGGTTGTGTTGATCCCCGCAGGGGTAATGACATGGAATGAAGAAGAGAGATGACGGAACAGACGGAAATAACGGAACAGACGGACGCACAACCGAACAGGGTCAGAACCTGTCTGTGATTGCCGTGTGCTGTGGTCAGCTCTCTTCCTGCTTTGCTATTGCTTAATTCAATGTCATGGCCCCCGCAGGGGCGCAATTCAATAGCCGGGGGTGAAGCGATAGCGTAACCCCCGGATGATTGCCACACAGAACGCCAGCCCTGAAAGGGCGTGAGAGGTTTCGGCAATATCATTGTCAACGGCATGACTGACGCCCTTTCAGGGCTGACTGTTTTTTATGCATCCGGACCGGGGGTTGCGCTGACGCTTCACCCCCGGCTATTGAATTGCGCCCCTCCGGGGCAGTGACATTGAATGAAGGTTTGGCTTCAGCGTGCGGCTCGCGCCGGAAACACGCTGAAGCGTGAACTCCAAACGCCGCTCCATCGCTCATTCAGTGTCATTGCCCCGCAGGGGCATGGGACAGATGTAAGACGGAATAACGATTCTTCCCGTCGGCCCTGAATTCGGGATTACTTCTGCATGGCACAAACCGGAACGGCCATTATTCACGAATCGGGTGTGGCGTCGGCTGCGCCGGAAAAGGCTGCTGCTGCGCTGCTTGATCCGGCGCTTGTGCCTGAGGCTTCGCGCTGGCAGCGGTTCAAGTATGCGACGCTGCTGTGTGCGAGTCTCTGCGCGATTTACACGCTGCCGTATTACCGCCACTCGCTCAGGCGCGAAACGGTGTGGGCGCTGCTGGTGATTTTCGGCGGGCAATGGCTGGGCAGCCTGGCGATGTGCCTGGCCGGGCGCGATGCGCTGTTTGCCGACCGCGCTTACTGGGCCGTGTGCGGAGCCGTCAGAACCTTTCAGCATTTCTTTCGCGTGACCATGCAACCGCCGGTGAATGAACCGGCAAAGCTGAACCTGCCGCTCGCTGAGCGCGTCAGCCTGCTGTTCTGGCTGGTCAAGATTTTCTTCATTCCGTTTATGGTCAATGTCGTGGTCACACAGTTCGCGCTGTTATGGCCGCGTTACAGTCAGCCTGATTTTGCGCAACAGTTGCTGACCTTTTCGGGGTTTTATTTCTGCTGGCTGATCGGCATTGAAATGATGGACACGGCTGTTGCCGCGACGGGTTATGCCGTTGAAAGCCGCGCGCTCGGCAACACGGTTCGTTCGGTTGATTTCACACTGACGGGCTGGGTCGCCGCGCTGATCTGCTATCCGCCGTTTGAGACAGTCACGAGCGGATATTTTCCGCTCGACACTTCGCCGTTCATCGGGTCCGGCAACTCAGCTTTTGAAACCGCGTGCAGCGTGGTGGTGCTGATGGCGATGACGCTGTTTACCTGCACGACGTTCAATCTGGGGATTCATTTCTCGAACCTGTGTCATCGCGGGCTGGTGACGACGGGCTTTTACGGCGTCGTGCGGCATCCGGCTTACACGTTCAAGCTGATTGCGTTTGGCACGCTTTGCGTGGTCGGCGCGAATCCGGCGCGGATTCTGCCGCTGCTGGTCTGGGCGGCAATCTATGTGCTGCGCGCGCTGACCGAGGAACGGCACCTGAGCGCCGTTGATCCGGCATACGCTGAATACTGCGCGCGCGTGCGTTATCGCTTTATTCCTGGTCTGGTCTGAATCGCCCCACTTTTTTCTGATGTCAACTCCGCTTGCAGGCACACCCGGTCAGGCTTCCGGTTTCGCCGCTTCAATCGCGCAGGTCGCGCCGCACAGTCAGCGGCGCAGTGCGGTCATCATCGTCGCCGCAGTTTCATTGCTCTTTGCGGCGATTTACGGACTGCGCTTCAACGCCGCCGCCGGACTGGTCGGAGATGACGCCTGGTATGTTCTGCTGGCAAAGGCGCTGGCGACGGGGCAGGGCTTCAGCCTGATCAGTTCACCGCTGCCAGGCATGCTGCCTTCCTATCCGCCGGGCTTTCCGCTGCTGCTGTCGCTGATTTTCAAAGTTGCGCCGCGCTTTCCTGAAAATGCGTGGCTGCTCAAGGCCGTTTCAATTCTGGCGATGTATGGCACAGGCGCGGTCACTTATCGGTATCTGACGCGCGCGCGCGGCCTGTCGTCGCAGCCTGCGCTCGGCGCGGCGCTGGTGGTGGTGGTGATGCCGGCCTTCGTGTTTCTGGCGACTTCAACCGTGATGTCCGAATGTGTCTTCACGCTCAGTCAGTTGCTCACGGTCACGGTGATGGAAGCCTGCGTTGCAGGCAAAGGTCGGCGGCTTGAATGGCAACTGGCTGCGGCGG
>CAYWDW010000286.1:0-6706 GCA_964457105.1 uncultured Heliobacteriaceae bacterium | reverse complement strand
GATCGGCGCGGGCGAAGCCGAGCAGGTAAATGGGCGCTGGGTTTCGGCGGCGTTCTTTTCCGTGCTTGGCGTCAGGCCACAGATTGGGCGAGATTTCGCGCCGGGCGAAGACGAACGCGGCGCCGGCCCGGTGGCGCTGATCAGCGCGGAGCTTTGGCAGCGCAAGTTCAATGCTTCGCCGGATGCGCTGGGCAAAAGCCTGACGCTGGATGACAAGAGCTACACGATTGTCGGCGTACTCCCGGCGAGTTTCAATCTGTATCGTGGCACGGATGTTTACGCGCCTATCGGCCAGTGGAACAATCCCGCGTTGCAGAATCGCAGCGCCGCATTGAGCCTGCACGGCATTGGCCGGCTCAAGCCCGGCGTCACGCTCGCGCAGGCGCAGGCCGATCTGGACGGCGTGATGCGAAGGCTGGCCGCCATTTATCCCGACAACAACAAAGGCAATGGCGCGGCGCTCATTCCGCTCAAGGAAAGATTGGTTGGCGACGTCGGGCCGATTCTGTGGATGCTGCTGGGCGCGGTCGGATTCGTGTTGCTGATCGCGTGCGTGAACGTCAGCAATCTGCTGCTCGCGCGTTCGACCGGCAGGACGCGCGAATTCGCCATTCGCGCCGCGCTGGGCGCTGGTCAGTGGCGATTGTTGCGCCAACTGCTGACCGAAAGCATGCTGCTGGCGTTGATCGGCGGCGGGCTGGGATTGCTGGTCGCCGCCTGGGGTACGAAAGCCGCGCTCAGCGCGCTGCCCACCACTTTGCCGCGCGCCGAAGAAATTGGGCTGGATGTCCGCGCCCTGATTTTTACCCTCGCCATTTCGCTGGGCGCCGGGATTCTTTCGGGACTGGCTCCGGCGCTGAAGACTCCGAGGAGCCGTTTGTCCGAAACGCTCAAGGAAGGCGGGCGCGGCAACAGCGGCGGACGGCGGCGCGAGCAAGGCGCGCTGGTCGCAGTGGAGATGGCGCTGGCGCTGGTCTTGTTGATCGGCGCGGGATTGATGATCCGCAGCCTTACCGCGCTCTGGAACGTTGATCCGGGCTTTCGCCCCGACAACGTGTTGACCTTCGGACTTGGCTTTCCGCCATCCAATAGCGCGAGCAGCCCGGAGACGGTTCGCGCTTACCTGCGCGAACTCAGCGACAAGCTTAATTCCCTGCCGGGCGTCCGGGCCGCTTCATTTTCGGTAGGCGCGGCTCCATTGCAGGGCGAAGACGACGTGTTCTTCTGGCTCGACGGCCAGCCGAGGCCCGCGAGCACAAGCGAGATGCATATGTCGCTGGTCTATCGGGTCGAACCCGGCTATCTGACGGCCATGGGCATCCCGCTCAGGCAGGGCCGCTTTTTCACCAATCAGGATGATGAACGATCCCAGCCCGTCGTCGTGATTGACGAGGTTTTCGCCCACCAATATTTCCCGAACACGGACCCCATCGGCAAGCGCATCAACCTGGGCGATGCTCGAGGCCCGTTGCGGATTGTCGGAGTGGTCGGACACATCAAACAATGGAGTCTCGGCGCAAACGACCAGCAATCGCTCCAGGCGCAGCTTTACGAACCGTTCAGGCAGTTGTCGGGCGCCATTCCCGGAGTGGGCGTGGTAGTGCGCGCAGAAGGAGTCGCCGGGCCTGCTCTTTTCGACTCGATCCGCCGCGTCGTGCAAAGCCAGCACAGCCAGAACGTCATCTTCGGATCGCAAACGATGAATGAAGTGATTGCCGATTCGCTCAGCCGCCATCGCTTCTCGATGATCCTGCTCAACGCCTTTGCCGTGGTGGCGCTGCTGATGGCGAGCGTCGGCCTTTACGGCGTCATCTCCTACCTCGTCAGTCAGCGGACACACGAACTCGGCGTTCGCCTGGCGCTTGGCGCGCAACGCAAGGACGTGCTGCGGCTCATCTTAAAACACGGGATGAAGATGGCGCTGGGCGGCGTGGCGCTCGGACTCCTTGCCGCGCTGGGCTTGACGCGGTTGCTGGCGCAGATGCTCTACGGCGTGAGCGCGACCGATCCGGCGACCTTCGCCGGTATCTCGCTCCTGCTGACGGCGGTGGCGCTGCTGGCCTGCTTCGTCCCGGCGTGGCGGGCCGCCAAAGTAGACCCGTTAATCGCGTTACGATCAGAGTGATCGCGCATTGCGGATTTCAGAATGCGGAAGAACAGACGATTACATTGGAAGTCACAACTCTGGCTGATTGCGCTCGTCGGTGTGATCGTGCCGCGCCGTTTGCGTGCCGCTTGGCGGCAGGAGTGGGAAGCGGAGTTGCGCTCGCGCGAAGCAATGCTGGCTGAATGGGACAAGCTGAATTGGCAAAACAAATTTGATTTACTGCGGCGCAGCGTAGGCGCATTTTGGGATGCGCTGCTTTTACAACCGAGAAGGTGGGAGGACGAAATGTTTCAAGATTTGCGTTTTGGCGTGCGGATGCTGCTCAAACAACCTGGCTTTACGCTGATTGCCATCCTGACGCTGGCACTGGGGATTGGCGCAAACACAGCGATTTTCAGTGTGGTAAATGCCGTTGTGTTGCGGCCCTTGCCGTATGAGAGTCCGGGGCAATTGGTTCGCTTGTGGTCTGATAGAGCAGGCCAACGCACAGAGCAAAATCAATTTTCGCCCGCCGAAATCACAGACTTTCGTGAGCAACTGACCAGCTTTGAAGAGATCGGGCTTTTTGATTATGGGCTTTCCGCCAATTTGACGGGTGGCTCACAGCCGGAGCGTGTGGATGGCGCTGAAGCTTCACCAGGGTTGTTCACCACGTTGCGCGTGAGACCGCTTTTGGGGCGGACGTTTTTGCCTGACGAAACCGAAGTGGGGCAAAGCAAAGTGGCGTTGATTAGTGAGAGCCTGTGGAAACGCCGGTTTGGGGCAGACCCGAATTTCGCTGGCCGCGCTGTGCAACTGGATGGCGAAAGCTTCACTGTCGTGGGTGTATTACCCGCGAGTTTCAAATTCCCGGAAAATGTTGATCTGTGGCTGCCGTTTTCTTTCACCGCTGCTGATTGGAAGACTGACCGGCAGCATTCTTACGTTGAAGCGGTGGGGCGACTCAAACCAGGCGTTACATTGACGCAAGCCAAAGCCGAACTCGAAACAGTTACGCAACGCCTGGCGCCCGCCTGGCCTGCCGCCAGGAAGAAATGGGGCATGACCCTGGTTCCGCTGCACGAACAAGTGGTCGGGAAAATCAGCGCCACGCTCTGGATTTTGTTTGGCGCGGTCGGGCTTGTTTTACTGATTGCTTGTGTCAACGTCGCGAATTTGTTGCTGGCGCGGGCTGCCGTGCGGAAAAAAGAGATGACGATTCGCGTAGCGTTAGGAGCAGGCCGCTTGCGTGTCATTCGGCAGTTACTGACCGAAAGCGTGTTGCTATCTGTTATCGGCGGTGTTGCCGGCGCATTGCTGGCTTTCCTGAGCGTGAAGCTCTTTTCAGCTTCTATCCTCAGTGGCTTGCCGCGTGCGGAAGAAGTGACGGTAGATGCGCGGGCGCTGTTATTCACGCTAGCCGTTTCCATCCTGACGGGGACTTTGTTTGGGTTGACCCCCGCCCTGCAAGCCGCTAATCCGCACCTCAACGAAACACTCAAAGAAGGCGGACGGCATTCAGCCGGTTCGCGCAGCCGTTTGCGGAATACGTTGGTCGTGGCGGAATTTGCCCTGGCGCTGATTCTGCTGACTGGCGCAGGTCTGTTGATCAAAAGCTTCTGGCGGTTGCAGAACGTGGAAGCGGGCTTTGATCCACACAACTTGCTGACACTGCAAATAACCCTGCCCAAGCTGCAATATCCGAATACCGAACAGCAAAACGCGTTTGTGGAACAGGCGCGACAGCGCATTGCCACTTTGCCCGGCGTGAAAGCCGTGGCCGCTACTATCAATCTGCCTTTGGCCGGAACCTGGGGAATGACTTACAGCGTTGCAGGCCACGACAATACTGCCAACCAGGTTGCGGATAATGCGAACATTACTCCGAATTATTTTCAAACGATGGGCATTCGCCTCTTAAAAGGACGGGACTTTTCAGAACGCGATACGACCAATGGGACGCCAGTCATCATCATCAGCGAGGCGCTCGCACGCAAACATTTCCCCCATGAGAATCCCCTCGGCCAGCAACTCGACGCTGGACGCATTCGTGAGATCGTCGGCGTCGTTGCCGATGTCAAGCCGCGCGGATTGGAGCTTGCCGCGAAACCACAAATCTATTTGCCCTATGCTCAAAAGCCGACGATGGCGGCGTTTTTCACGCTGACGATACGCACTGAACAAACACCGCTCAGCCTGGCCGCCGCTGTTGAAAGGGAAATCAGGAAGCTGGATCAAAACCTGCCGGTCGCTAATGTCCGCACGATGGAACAAATCGTTGCGACCTCGCTGGCGCAACGGCGGATGACGATGTCGCTATTGGGCATATTTGCCGCCCTTGCGGTCATGCTGGCCGCCATCGGTATTTATGGCGTAATGGCGTATTCGGTGGCGCAACGCACACACGAACTGGGCGTGCGACTGGCGCTTGGCGCGCAAGCTGGCGCGGTCATCCGCATGATTCTCGGTTGCGGAATGAAGCTGACGCTGAGCGGCGTCGCGCTGGGCATCGGCGGCGCGCTCGCTCTGACCCGTTTGCTGAAAGGCCTGCTGTTCGATGTGAGCGCGACCGACCCGCTGACCTTTGGGTTGGTCGCGCTGCTGCTGCTGGTCGTGGCGCTCGCGGCCTGTTGGATTCCCGCGCGGCGGGCGGCGAAAGTTGATCCGCTGGCCGCGCTCCGGCACGAATAAAGGTGGCAAAGATGAAATCGCATCTCTGGCTCATCCAATTCATCGGCTTGATCGTGCCGCAACGCTTGCGCGCCGACTGGCGGCAGGAATGGGAAGCGGAGTTGCGTCACCGCGAGGCGTTGCTGGCCGAGTGGGACAAACTCAATTGGCAAGCCAAACTCGATTTATCGCGGCGTAGCGTGGGCGCGCTGTGGGATGCGCTGCTCTTACAACCAAGAAGGTGGGAGGACGAAGTGTTTCAAGACTTACGGTTCGGCGTACGAATGTTGCTCAAACACAAAGGCTTCACTTTGGTGGCCGTGTTGACGCTCGCGCTGGGCATTGGCGCGAACACGGCGATTTTCAGCATCGTTCAGACGGTACTGCTGCGCCCTTTGCCGTTCGCCAAACAGGAACAACTGGTGATGTTGTGGAAGCGCGACACGGCCTCCAATCATCAGCTCGTGGAACTGGCGCTGGCGGAAGTCAGGGATTGGCAGGCGCAAGCGCAAAGCTTCAACGGTCTGGCGGCGATGCCAACGACCGTTTACGGCTACGGCTACGTGCTGACGGGCAGGGGCGAGGCCGTGCAGCTTGAGAGCGCGAAGGTGACGGGGCGGTTTTTCGAACTGCTCGGCGCGCAACCGGCGTATGGGCGCGTCTTCAACGACAGCGATGACGTGTTGAACGGGCCGAAGATCGTCGTTCTGAGCGACCGCGTGTGGCGCGAGCGCTTCGGCGCCGACCCGCGCATCATCGGCCAGAGCATCACGTTGACCGAGCAGCCCTTCACCGTCGTCGGCGTGATGCCCGCGCGCTTCGAGTTCCCCAGGGGCGTGGACTTGTGGCTGCCCATCAAAACGACTGTGGCCGCGCGCGCGACGGAAAATTACGGCGCGACTTATTTACAGGCGGTCGGACGGCTCAAAGACGGCGTGACGCTCGCGCAGGCCGAAGCCGAAATGAACGCCGTCGTGGCGCGCATCGCGGCGGCGCATCCTGAACTGGAAGCGAGGGCGCAGCGCATCGTCATCACGCCGCTCGCCGCGCATCTGTTCGGTGATGCGCGCCCGGCGCTCTCCTTGTTGCTGGCGGCGACCGGGATGCTGCTGCTCATCGCCGCGACCAACATCGCCAACCTGACGTTGGCGCGCGCGGCGGCCAGGCGGCGGGAATTTGCCGTGCGCGCGGCGCTGGGCGCTGGGGGCTTCCGTCTGGTGCGGCAATTGTTGACCGAAAGTTTCCTGCTCGCGCTGGCGGGCGGCGCGGGCGGAGTGGCGCTGTCGTATTGGCTCGTCAAATTGCTCGTGCGAGTCGCGCCCGCCGACATCCCGCGCATCGAAGAAGTCAGTTTGAATGGCGCGGTGCTCCTCTTCAGTTTGGCTGTCACGCTGCTCGCGGCGCTGCTGTGCGGGCTGGCGCCGGCGCTCGTGGCGGCGCGGTTCAATCTGAATCAAACGCTCAGCGAAGGCGGCTCGAAAATGTCCAGCGCGCACACGACCTCTCGCGCCCGCGGCGCTCTCGTCGTGGCCGAGGTGGCGGTGACGGTAGTGCTGCTCGCCGGGGCGTTACTCATCCTGCGCAGCTTCGTGAACCTCAGCCACGTCAATCTGGGCTTTGACCCGGCCAACGTGCTGACGATGCATTTGCGAGTGCAGGGTGAGAAATACGGTAAGCCTGAAGCGCGCCGCGAATTCTTCCGCCAATTGATTGAACGGCTCGAAGCGAAACCCGGCGTCGCAGCGGCGAGCGCGGTGCTGATTCGCCCGCTGGAAGGCGTTGCCGGGTGGGATTGGCCGTTCACGCTCGAAGGGCAATCAGAGGCCGAAGCGCGGAAAAACCGCATCCCCAATCTGGAAGCCGTCACGCCGCATTACTTCCGCACCTTCAGAATCCCCATCAAAGCCGGGCGTGAATTCACTGAACAGGACACCGATCAGTCGCCCCGCG
>CAYWDW010000285.1:0-6793 GCA_964457105.1 uncultured Heliobacteriaceae bacterium | reverse complement strand
ATCGGGTAGGAGGGAGCCTCGCGGCTCCCGTCCTCCCACACCACCGGACGTGCGGTTCCGCATCCGGCGGTTCAGGTTGAAACTTGAAGTCGGTGGTATTGATCCAGCAGTGAGATGAGTCCCAGCCGATCAAAGAAGGATTTCGGGAACGCTTCGTTCATATGTGAAGCTCCTGCGTTCCACCACGCGCCGTGGCCGTTCGTCGCCGACTTCCACGACCGTAGTTTCTCCAGTCCTCGTTTCATCAGGTTCTTCGCGCGCGTGAACGGTCGCTTCCACTGTCGCCACAAAATGCAACGCAGCTTCCGTCGCAGCCAGCCGTCCAGTTCTTCAAAGACATTCTTCACTGCTGCCAGCCGGAAGTAGTTCAGCCAGCCGCGCAGCAGTTGATTCAAGTCTTTGATGACGGTCGTCAGGCTGCGACCTCTTCCTGCACGCAAGATCGTCCGGATTTTCGCCTTCAGCCGTTGGATGGATTCCGGCGCGACTTTCAGCCGTGGTTGTTGATGCCACGTCATCGAGTAGCCCAGAAACTTCCGCTCCCACGGACGCGCCACTGCGCTCTTCGCCGCGTTCACCTGCAAGCGCAACCGTTTGGATAAGAACTCCGTCACCGACTTCAGCACGCGCTCGCCCGCCGCTTTTGACCGCACATAAATATTGCAGTCATCCGCATAGCGGCAGAACTTGTGCCCCCGTCGTTCCAGTTCTTTATCCAGTTCGTCCAGCAGCACGTTCGAAAGCAGCGGACTGAGCGGGCCACCTTGCGGCGTCCCCTCCGTGCGCTGACTCACGACGCCACCCGACAGCAGCCCCGCTTGCAAGTATCGGCGAATCAATCCCAGGACGCGCTTATCGCTGATGCCTCGCGCCAACCGTGACATCAAAATGTCGTGATTCACGCGATCAAAGAACTTTTCCAAATCGAGGTCTACGACCCAACGCCTTCCCTCCGCCACATACGCACGCGCTTGCGCGACGGCCTGCTGTGCGCTGCGACCCGGACGAAAGCCGTAACTCGACTCCGAAAAGCTCGGCTCAAAGATCGGACTCAACACCTGATGCAACGCCTGTTGAATCAGCCGATCCAGCACCGTCGGAATGCCCAGTTGCCGCACTCCGCCGTTCGGTTTCGGAATCTCCACGCACCGC
The DNA here is from genome assembly GCA_964457105.1 of uncultured Heliobacteriaceae bacterium. Lineage (GTDB taxonomy): Bacteria > Acidobacteriota > Blastocatellia > RBC074 > RBC074 > DASRDU01. The sequence goes on along the minus strand of CAYWDW010000285.1, from coordinate 5,641 downwards.
ACCGCTGCCGGTTGATACGTGCCCTGCAACAGGCTCTCTTTGATCTGCGCCCAATGCTCCTGCAGGTACGGCTTCAATTGCTCGACCGACCTATTGTCTACGCCTGCCGCGCCTTTGTTGCCGACTACCTGCTGATAAGCCTGGCGCAGGTTCTCTCGTGCGACCACTGCTTCCATCAATTCCACCTCTTCCGGTCTGACGAACTCTTTCCTTGCCGCGCCGTTTGACGCACCCCTCTCATCCCCGCGCGGTTTCCGACCGCTACTCTTTGAGTGGGAATCGGGCTTCTCAGCCATACTGTCTGCGTCTCCACGAACGTCGAAATTCAAGCGTCAGTCCTTTCTCCCTGTTCTGGCCTTCGCCCCGGTCGCGTGGAGCTACTACGCCGTCTGCTGACTTCTGCCGGTTCATCACACCGCCTCTCGACGGCATTAGCACAAGGCAAACCGACAGACCTCCCCGGGTATTGCGCGTCCACCTTCCCGCTTCTGCCTGCCGCATCTACAACCAGGCTTTCCGTGCAGGTATCGGACTTTGAGTCTATTGGCCCTCTCATCCAACCTGGTTGCCTTGTATGCGATTTCTGTTCGTCAGGCCAGCGTTTTGCCTGCGGCTTCCTTCAGATTCCACCTCACGATGGACACCCTTGCCGTCCGGCTAACGATTCCCCCTGCCGGGTTCGTATGGGACTTTCACCCACAAGTGAATGCGCCCTGCCGGGCGCACCAAAAAAAGGGGAAGCCCGCAGACTTCCCCGTCAGTTCAGACCAGATGGAGTTTAGAAGACGAACTTCACGCCCAGTTGAATGTGACGCCGTCCGTCTCTGAAGGCAGGCACGAAACCCGTTGAGCCGATGTCCACGTTTGACGGGACAAACAGATTGGCATGATTGAAGGCGTGGAAGAATTCGCCGCGAAACTGAAGCGTGTATTTTTCAGTCAACTGGAAGCGTTTCGAGACGCCCAGATCCACGTTCCAGAAATTCGGCCCGCGGAAGAAATTCCGCCCCGTGGTGCCCGGCGCGACCGCGCCGAATCCATCACCCGGCGTCACCGTGCCGCCGGTCGTCTGCGCCGGATCAATGAAGATGAAACGATTGGGCACGGCTGAATCAGGCCGCGCATCATCCAGTCCGTCACGATTGACGCTGCCGGTGAGCGCGAGGCGCGGGCACGGCGTTTCTGCCGTCGCGGCGCCCGCACAGTTGAAGACCGTGAACGGCTGCCCGCTGTTGGCGCTGATGATGCCGGTCAGTTGCCAGCCGCCAAACACCTGCCGCGCCACGGCTGAACCGGCGCCGCCAAAGAACCGGTCACCGATCCGGTCAAACGGTACTTCCCAGTTGAAGCTGCCGCTGAAGCGATGGCGCACGTCGAAATCTGACGGCCCGTAATCGTTGCGCGGATCAAACGGCGTCAGCGCATTGGTCGTGAAAGCCGACAGTCCGCTGCCGAGAAATGAACTGACGTTGTCGAGCGCTTTGGCGTAACGATAGCGCGCCGTGAACTGCAACCCGATCCGCCGCCACGTGGAATTGGTCAGCTCAGCAATCAGCGCGTTGTAATTCGAGCGGCCATCGGTGCGCAGGAAAAAGATCGGCCCGAAATTCGGATTCAGCCGCGCCGCGTTCGGCGTGCCGAGCAGCGAAGCCGAACCGGGGCGGTTGGCGTTGTAAAGCGTGAACAGTTCTTCGCCGTGCGAACCCGCGTACTGAATCGCCGCGACGGTGTTCGGCGCAAGTTCGCGTTCGAGCGACACGCTCCACATCTGGTAACGCGGCGTTTCAAGCGTCGAGTCAACGCCAAAGAGCAGCGAACCCGGCAGCGTCGCCGTGCCCGTGAGACCCGCAAGCGGGCCGAAGTTGCTGACCGTCAGCGGAATCGTGCCGGTCGTGTCGGTATTCGCCGTCAGCCCGATCAGGTCGAAATTCGCCGTGTTCTGAAAGAGTCCGGCGACGGTGCTGAACGGGCGGTCATAGGTCAGGCCGTAGCCGCCGCGCAAACTGGTTTTGCCATCGCCGGTCAGATCGAGCGCCAGCCCGATGCGCGGCGCAATGTTGTCCCAGTCGCGTTCATAAAGCGCGCCTTTGGCCGGGCCGTTGCCGACCGGCAGCACGGCGCCGTTGCTGACCTGCGTGAAGATGTTGTCACCGCTGCCGACAAAGAAGCTGTTGAAGACGGCTCCGTCGTGGCGACGCGGCGTATCAAAGAAGTCATAGCGCAGGCCCCACGTCACGTTCAGCCGCGGCAGCGCGCGCAGGCTGTGACTGAAGTAAACCGAAAAGTCATGCGCGCTGAGGCTGCGATTGAAATTCGGCTGCACGACCGGCAGCTCCACCGTTTGCCCCGAAGTTGCGCCAAACGGATTGAGCGCCGTCTGAAAGGTGCTGGCCTGGCCGAGCACCAGATTGTTGAGCGCCGTCGGCAGGTTCGGGCCAAGCACAAAGACGCCGTTGCGAAACGCGCTCTGCGTGCGGTTGTCCTGGGTGTAAAAATAGCTGCCGCCAAAGCGGAACTGCTGATTGCGCCAGGGACCGGCAAAATCAAGCGCAGCCTGCGCGAGGTTGAGCGGCCCGGTCAGCAGCGCATTCAACCCCGGATTATTCGGCAGATCGCCAGGCAGCAGCGCCGGGAACCCGCCAAAATTCGCGCCCGCAAAATTCCCGAAAAACAGGCGCGGCGTCGCAAAGCGATCACCAGTCGAACGCGCCAGGTTGATCCGGTTGAAGCTGCCTTTGGCATTCATCACCCAGTTGGCCATCAGCGACTGCGTCCAGTTGATCAGCCCGTTGTGATTGCGTTCGCGGCTGCCCGTGTTGAAGCCCGCATACGGACTTGACGAAAACGAACCGGTAAAGAAATCACGATCCTCAAACACATAGCGCCCGTAAATCAGGCTGCGTTCGCTGAGCGTGTAATCAATGCGCCCGACCGTCATCACGGTGTCCTGCGGCGCGCCCGCGCCAATGTCGGTCGGGACGCGATAAAAGACCTGGCCAAAGGCCGGAGTCGCGGCAGGCAGCCCGAAAAAGGCTCCGGTCGTCGCGGTCGAACCGGTCAGCGCGCTGATGTCACCGACTGTAAAAATGCGCCCGTTGATCGGCGTGCCGAGCGGAAAGGCATTGAAGAAATTCTGAGTCGCCGCGTTTGACGCGGCCAGCAGTTGCGGCGTCGGCACGAGCGCCACACGGTTTTCCCGGCTGCGGACGATGTTGCCTTCGGTGCTGTTGAAGAAGAACAGCTTGTCGCGCACGAGATGCCCGCCGATGGAATAACCGAACTGATTGGCGACCAGATGCCCGCGCGGAATGCCGAAGGCATTGTTGGTGAAACTGTTGGTTGACAGTTCGCTGTTGCGATGAAATTCATAGAGCGTGCCGTGATAGTCATTGCTGCCCTGCCGCGTCGCCACGTTGATGATGCCGCCACCGGCGCGCCCGTATTCAGGCTGAAAGCTGTCTGTGATGACCTGCATCGCCTGCACGCCGTCAAGCGGCAGCCGCTGGCCAAGCGAGGCGGTGTAATTCGTAATGTTCTCGCCGCCGTCAAGCTGCACGTTGTTGGTCGTCGGGCGCAGGCCGTTGATGGCATAAGCCGGGTCCCGCTGCGGCGTTCGGATGCCGGTGTTATTGACCGGCGTGACATTGCCCGACAACGTAACCAGGTCATCAGGGTCGCGCGTGACGGTCGGCAGTTCACGAAACTGACGCCCTGACACCGGGTCAGCCAGTTGCGGATTCTGCGTGTTGACTTCAACGCCGCCGCTGCCTTCGACGATGGTTTGTTCGCCGGTCACAGGCGTGACTGACAACTGCGTTTCCAGCCGCCGCGCCGCGCCGACTGACACGCGCACCTTCTGCGTTCTTTCCGCAAAGCCGGTGGCATTGATGGTGACTTCATAGACGCCCGGCTGCAGGCTTGGGATCAGATAAAAGCCTTCGTTGTCGGTCACGGCTTCACGCACGATGCCGGTGTCGGTTGATTTGACGGTGACTTTGGCGCCGGCGATGGTCGCGCCGGTGGCATCGGTCACTTTGCCGGCCACCTGGCCCGCTTCATTCTGCGCGCTGACCGCACCCGTCGCACACAGCAGCAGCAGCACGATCAGGCCGACGCGATGACTCAGTTTCTGGATTATGCCTGACATTATGATTCCTCCATCGAACAGACTTCGAGCGTCAGGAACGCCCTGTTTGAGCGCCTGCGCCCGAGCAGATTTGGCAGGGGAGAAGCTTCAGGGGACGGGAGAGATGCCTGAATCAAGGCAAGGCGCAGACCAGCCGTGACCGCAATCAATGCTGCGCGGCCTATCCTGCGGTGAGGTCGTCACATCGTGTCAGTCGGCACACTGAGCCGACACCGCGCCGGACGCGCCGGAGATTCATAATTTCGGATAGTTGTCTGATCCTCATCCGATTCTTCGGAAGAGTGTGTCGCGCGTCATGACCGCGATGCGGCGGTCAGTGCATCGCTGCGCGCTGATTGCGGGCCTCACTGATGCGGGCCTCAAGTGAGGATTTCAGACGCGGATCAAGTCTGAGGCATTCAGCGAAATCGCGTTCGGCCTCGCCCGTGCGACCGAGCAGCAGATGCACCAGCCCGCGATGCGCAAATGACGTGGCCCGGCGCGGATTGAGTCTGATCGCCTGATTGAAATCAGCCATCGCGCCGACCAGATCGCCCTTGCTTTGACGCGCTGTGCCGCGATTGTGCCACGCCGCCGCGAACTGCTGATTGAGTTCGATGGCGCGGCTGTAATCGCTGATGGCGCCGTCCAGCTCCCGCCGGGCCTGGCGCGCATTGCCCCGGCTGTGAAAGGCGGTCGTGTACCGCGGGTTGAGACGAATGGCTTCGTCAAAATCGGCAATCGCGCCGTCCAGATCGCCGATGTCATGGCGGGCATTGCCGCGATTGTTCCAGGCCTCGGCATAAGTCGGCCTGAGTTCGATGGCTCTGGTGCAGTCGGCCAGCGCCTGGTCGAGTTCGCCTTTCAGATAATGCGCGACGCCGCGATTGTTCCAGGCCAGCGCGAATTTCGCATCGAAGGTGATGGCAAAGGTGTAATCCTGAATCGCGCCGTTCAGGTCACCCTGTTTCTGGCGGTCATTGCCGCGATTGTAATACTGGCTGGCCGTGTGCGACCTGGAGTTCTGAGCCGTGACGGTGAGCAGGGTCAGCGGAATGAGCAGCAGGGAAAGCAAAGCTTTGAGGGGAGTCATGATGTTTTCTCCGCAGGGGGTACATGGATTGATGACGGCGATGTCGCCGTCTGACTATTGAATCACCTGACGCCTCGGTGTTGATTCTCTGAATTATTAACGAGGTGAGATGTGCGCGCACCGCCTTCTGACAGGGCCGCGCGGCGCGATTCGCAGGCTACGGCAGGTTGAATCACTCTGTCAATGTTTTCATGTTTTCGCGGAGCCTGTCGCTAATGAACAGGGCGCGCAGGCAACAACCAAGACGCAAACAAGGAGCAAACAAGGAGCGCAGGCGTCCCGCCTGCCCCGCTTGAAACAAGGAGCGCAGGCGTCCCGCCTGCCCTGTTTTCAATCAAAGCGCCTTTCGCGGCAGTCAGGCAGGCGGGACGCCTGCGCTCCTTGTTTCAGGCTTACTGATAACTCACTCACACTGATTGTTG
>CAYWDW010000284.1:0-6820 GCA_964457105.1 uncultured Heliobacteriaceae bacterium | reverse complement strand
AAACATTCCCGTGCTGATGGCTTTGCTTTCGATCTGGTACAACGACTTTTTCGGCGCGGAAACGGTCGCCGTCCTGCCTTACGAGCAATATCTGAAGCGGTTCCCGGCGTACCTGCAGCAGTTGACGATGGAAAGCAACGGCAAGCACGTCACGCTCGATGGAACCGGCGTCGCCCGCCAAACCGGGCCAGTCTATTGGGGCGAGCCGGGAACGAACGGGCAGCATTCGTTCTATCAGTTGATCCATCAGGGGAGCAGGCTTATTCCCTGCGACTTCATTGCCTTCGTCAAACCGCTCAATCCGCTCGGAAGGCATCACGACATGCTCCTGGCGAATGTCTTTGCCCAGGCCGAAGCCCTCGCTTTCGGCAAGACGCTCGAAGAAGTGAAGGCCGAAGGGACGCCGGACTGGCTTGCGCCGCATCGGGTCTTCGAGGGCAACAGGCCATCGAATACGATCCTGGCCGAGCGGCTCACGCCGGAAACGCTCGGCAAACTCGTCGCCCTTTACGAGCATTCCGTCTTCACCCAGGGCGTCATCTGGAATATTGATTCGTTCGATCAATGGGGCGTCGAACTCGGCAAGGTCCTGGCGCAGCGCATTATTCCCGAACTCGAGAGCGAAGCCGAACCCGGCCTCGGTCATGACAGTTCGACCAACAGCCTGATTCGTCGCTACAGGAAAGAGAAGTTCTTATGCAAATCGGAATGATCGGTCTTGGCAGAATGGGTTCCAACATGGCGCGCAGACTCTTGAAGGGAGGCCTCCGCTGGCGCGCTCGCCGTCGATGATCGACGCGCTGGTCAAAGAGAAGGCGACAGGGGCAGCCGACCTGCGGGATCTGGCGAGCAGGCTGGAGAAACCGCGGGCGATCTGGCTAATGATCCCGGCGGCGGCAGTGGACAATGTCATTGCTGGTCTCACGCCTTATCTTGAGTCGGGCGATATTCTGATTGATGGCGGCAATTCCTACTACATTGACGACATTCGGCGCGCAAAGGAACTTGCGCCGAAGGGCATTCATTATGTGGATTCGGGGACGAGCGGCGGCGTCTGGGGACTGGAGCGAGGCTACTGCATGATGATCGGAGGCGAGGCGAAGGTGGTCAAACATCTCGATCCGATCTTCAAAAGTCTGGCGCCAGGAGCGGGCGACATTGCGCGCACTCCGGGACGCGAAAAACTCGACGGCACCGCCGAACAGGGTTATCTGCACTGCGGGCCAAACGGCGCCGGTCACTTCGTCAAGATGGTTCACAACGGGATTGAGTACGGCGTTATGGCCGCTTACGCCGAAGGGTTCGGCATCCTGCGCGAAGCCAACATCGGCGAGCAGGGCCGCACCATAGACGCGGAGACGACGCCGCTGCGCGACCCTGAGCTTTACCGATACGACCTGAATCTACGCGACATCGCGGAAGTGTGGCGGCGCGGCAGCGTGATCGCCTCCTGGCTGCTGGATTTGACGGCGACCGCGCTGGTCAAGGATCCCAGGCTCTCGACGTTCGCGGGCCGCGTCTCTGATTCGGGCGAGGGTCGTTGGACGATCAAGGCCGCCATTGACGAAGCTGTGCCGGTTCCGGTTCTTTCCGCCGCGCTTTATCAACGTTTCAGCTCTCGCGGCGAGGCCGATTTTCAGGACAAGCTGCTGTCGGCGATGCGTTACGAATTCGGCGGACACCTGGAGAAAGTCGCGGGCAAATGACCGCGCGAGAAAAGGAGGAGGGGATATGCGTGTCGGAATCGCAGCCGATCACGGTGGGTTCAGCTTGAAGGAAGATCTGCTGGCGCGTCTGAAGGCAGCGGGTCACGAGGTAGTTGACTTCGGCGCTCATCATCTGGATTCGAATGACGATTATCCTGATCTTGTTACCCCGCTTGCCCGGGCGGTAGCGGCGGGCGAGGTCGAACGCGGGATTGCCGTTTGCGGCAGCGGCGTGGGCGCGTCAGTCTGCGCCAACAGGATTCCCGGCGTTCGAGCCGGCCTGATCAGCGATCACTTCTCTGCCCGGCAGGGGGTCGAAGACGATCACATGAACATTATTTGTCTGGGTGGCCGGACTGTCGGCCCGTCCCTCGCCTGGGACCTGGTCGAAACATTTCTGGCGGCTGAGTTCAGTCAGGCCGAGCGCCATCTGCGCCGCCTGGCCAAAGTCGCCTCACTGGAAACAACGCCCAACGCTGAAAGGAGAAATTCATGAGCGCAGCGCAAGCTCCCGACCTTTTGCCAGACACCAAACTCGATCAATTGTGCATCAACACCATTCGCACACTTTCGATAGACGCGGTGCAGCAGGCCAAATCCGGTCATCCGGGCACGCCGATGGCGCTCGCGCCGCTGGTCTATACGATCTGGAATCGCGTGCTGCGCTTCGATCCGCAGGACCCGATCTGGCCCAATCGTGATCGCTTCGTACTCTCGAACGGTCACGCTTCGATGCTGCTCTGGTCGGCGCTCCATCTCACCCGCACGCAGGCCGTGAACGCCGATTATGAAACGCTGGGGCAGCCTTCGGTCACGCTCGATGACATCAAACGTTTCCGCCAGCTCGACAGCAAGGCGACCGGCCACCCCGAATACCATTGGACATCGGGCGTCGAGACCACTACCGGCCCGCTCGGTCAGGGCGTCGCGACGAGCGTCGGCATGGCCATCGGCGAGAAATGGCTGGCCAGGCATTTCAACCGGCCCGGCTTCGAGATCTTCGATTACAACATGTATGTGATTTGCAGCGACGGCGACCTGATGGAAGGCGTGTCGTCGGAAGCGGCTTCGCTGGCCGGGCATCTGGGCCTCGACAATCTCTGCTGGGTTTACGACAACAATCACATCACGATTGAGGGAAACACGCGCATCGCGTTCACGGAAGACGTTGAGGCGCGCTTCCTGGCCTACGGCTGGAACGTGCTGCGGGTCGGCGACGCCAACGACCTTGAGCGCATCGAACACGCGCTCGACATCTTCCGAAAGACGCCGGGCCGTCCCACGTTCATCGTGCTGGACAGTCACATCGGCTACGGCGCGCCCCACAAGCACGACTCCGCCGCAGCGCACGGCGAGCCGCTCGGCGAAGAGGAAGTCCGGCTCGCGAAACGATTCTACGGCTGGCCGGAGGACGCGAAGTTTCTGGTCCCTGACGGCGTGTACGAGCGCTTCGATTCCGGCATTGGCGCGCGCGGCGCTCGTCTGCGGCGCGAATGGACCACGCTGTTCGATTCGTACCGGACGCAGTATCCCGAACTGGCGAACGAGATTGACCTGATGCAGCGGCGTGAACTGCCCGCAGGATGGGATCGCAACCTGCCGGTCTTTCCGCCCGACGCGAAGGGCATTGCCGGACGGGACGCTTCGGGCAAGGTCCTGAACGTGCTTGCACAAAACATTCCCTGGTTTTTCGGCGGCTCGGCGGACCTTGGGACCTCGAACAAAACGGCTTTGACTTACAAGGGGGCGGGCGATTTCGAGGCTGAAACCCCGGATGGCAAGAACCTGCATTTCGGCATTCGCGAGCACGAGATGACGGCCATCGTCAACGGCCTTTCGTTGTCCAAAATCCGGGCCTTCGGCGCGACATATTTTATTTTCAGCGACTACGCGCGGCCCGCAATCAGGCTGGCGGCGATCATGGAGTTGCCCTCGATTTTCGTCTATACGCACGACGCCATGGGCGACGGAGAAGACGGCCCGACGCATCAGCCGGTCGAGCAACTCGCGTCCATGCGCGCGATCCCCGGACTGATTACGCTGCGGCCCTGCGACGCCAACGAAGTGGTCGAGGCTTACCGCTACATTATGCAGTTACGCCACGAGCCGGTGGCGCTGGCCTTATCGCGGCAGCCGCTGCCCACGCTGGATCGCAGCAAATACGCGGCGGCGTCCGGCCTCGCGCGCGGCGCTTATGTGCTTGCCGAGGCTCCGGGAGGAAACCCCGAAGTAATCATCATCGCCACTGGCAGCGAAGTCATTCTCGCGGTCGAGGCTTACGAAGAATTGCTTGCCGAGGGCATCCGTTCGCGGGTCGTCTCCATGCCTTCCTGGGATATTTTCGACCATCAGACTGAGGAGTATCGGAACAGCGTGCTGCCGCCGAACATCAAGGCGCGCGTCGCTGTGGAGCAGGCGTCCACTCTGGGCTGGGAGCGATATGTCGGGCCGACCGGTCGCATCATCGGCATGCACACGTTCGGGGCTTCGGCGCCGCTTAAGGAATTGCAGCGGAAATACGGCTTCGAACCGGATCAGGTGGTGGCGGCAGCAAAGCAGCAACTGGGCAGACCTTGAAGCATTGATGAAAGAAATGTCGTCAGGCTGGCACGGCCTGATTAAGAGACAACGCACGAAAGCGCTGTATGACCGAGATCAGTACTCTTTTCTGGGACGTGGGCGGCGTGCTTCTGACCAACGGCTGGGACTGGGGGAGCCGCCGTCGTGCCGCTGAACATTTCAAGCTCGACTGGGAAGAGTTGCAGGAGCGGCACGAGCAGGTGCTGGCGGATTTCGAGACGGGGCGGCTCAGTCTCGCGGAATATCTGGGGCGGACGGTTTTTTATCGCGCGCGGCCTTTCACGCCGGGCGAGTTCGAGGCTTTTGTGTTCGCTGAGTCGCAGCCGCAGCCGGAGACGCTGGAGATGGTCAAAGCGCTGGCCGGGACGGGGAAATATCTGCTCGGCACGATCAACAACGAATCGCTGGAATTGAACCTGCACCGCATCGAACGATTCGGCCTGCGCCGGTATTTCACTGTCTTTTTCAGTTCCTGCTTCGTGGGCATCAGGAAGCCGAATGAGGCGATCTATCACCTGGCGCTCCGCGTCACTCAGCGCGCGCCCGACGCCTGCCTGTTCATAGATGACCGGGAACTGAACATCGAGAGCGCACGATTGCTGGGCATGTGTACGATTCACTACCAGGCGCCCGCGCAGTTGCGCGATGAGCTTCAACGTCACGGCGTGACGTGGCCGGGTTGAGAGGCAGCAAATGGCCGCTTCTCAGGTCAGGCTGAAAAACCGGCAGGAGATTGCCGAACAATGGAGGAAGGCACGATGCAACCAAGACTGGATTACAACAAAATCGCACCCGGCGCGGTGCGCGCGATGTACACGGTGCATAAATACGTCGAAGAGAGCGGGCTGGAACATGCGCTGTTGGAGTTGCTCAAGACGCGCGCTTCGCAGCTCAACGGCTGCGCTTACTGCATTGACATGCACACGAAGGACGCGCGGGCGCTGGGCGAAACCGAGCAGCGGCTGTATGCGCTCAGCGCCTGGCGCGAAGCGCCTTTCTTCACAGACCGTGAGCGCGCGGCGCTGGCGTGGACGGAGGCCGTCACGCTCGTCAGCGAAACTCACGTTCCTGATGAAGTGTTTGCCGAAGCGCGGGCGCATTTCACTGAAGCTGAACTCGTCAACCTGACGATGGCCATCATAGACATCAACGGCTGGAATCGGCTGTCAATTGCTTTCCGCAAAGAGGCGGGGACCTATCAACCCCACGCCCGCGCCGGCAAAACATGAACACCCGGGGAATTCAGCGGGGGGATTCTCGATGACAGCCGGACCGGCCCGCTCATTCCGGCGCTCTTTTGTCTGGAAGACATCAATTGGGGCGCGCCCGATGTCGAGCGAACGGCGGCGACTTACGAAAGGTGGCTCAGGGAAGCGGGCTTCATCGAGATCAGGCGCGAAATGTATTATCCGCCCGCCAGCATGATCGTTGGTCAGAAACGAGGAAGCGCGCATCAGAGCGAGTAAACCTCAGAAGGCGTCATTGAACCGGGAAGTGTTGACGCCACCTCCCAGAAAGTCTTGGGCTGAATCTCGCCGACGCCGTGCCGCTGCTGAAGCAGTCGCGCGGCTTCGGTCCGCTCCGGCTTCATCACGCTCGACATATTGCTGGCGTCATCGCGTAAACGGACGACGGCTGACGCGCCCGCGACCCGTTCAATCACGTAGCGCGCCCCGACTCTCAGCAAAAAGTCCCAGTCCTCATAGCACCAGCGCAGCGTCTCGTCGAAGCCGCCCACCCGTTCGATGCATTCACGGCGATGCATCATCGCCGACGGCGTGATGAAGCTGTCGCGCAGCATGGTGGCGCGGTCATATTCGTGCGCGAGAATGCGCCGGGCGACAGTGCGATAACCATCGCCTGCGCGCCGCTGTTTGACGAGTAACACGTCAGCATAGACCAGCCCGAGACCCCGCCTGCGGTCGAGTCTTTCCGCAAGGCGCGCCAGATGATCCGGCAGGTAAAGATCGTCATCGTCGAGGTAAGCGAGATAACGCCCGCGCGCGCTGCGGAGACCGGCGTTGCGCGCCGCCGACAAACCGCTGTTTTGCGCCAGCGAAACGTAGCGCAGATCGAGACGGCCGCTGAATTCGCTCACCACCGCCGAAACATCGCAGCCCGCATCGTTGATGACGATGACTTCAAAGCTGCTCCCCTGCTGTTCGCACAGGCTCGCCAGCGCCTCCCTGAGCAGATGAGGGCGGTTGTGAGTCGGCAGGATGACCGAGATGTCCGGCGCGCCTGACGAATTTTTTATGCAGCCCTGGTTATCCATCACATCAACTCCATCACATCAATTCCAGCCGGTGCCCATCTTCTCTTTCCTGGCGCCGAGGCGGTTTGACGCCGCGTCCGGCGGCTCCAGCGCCAGGCGCGCGACAACCTCAAGGCCCGAGGCCTTGATCGCGCGAATCTTCTCCGGGTTGCTGGATAGCACGCGCACCTGGCTGAGACCAACATCGAGCAGGATTTCGGCGCATTGCTCGTACTGCCGCAAATCAACCTCCAGCCCCAGGCGTTTGTTCGCTTCGATG
>CAYWDW010000283.1:0-6830 GCA_964457105.1 uncultured Heliobacteriaceae bacterium | reverse complement strand
TCACCGCCCATCCGGCGGGCGACAGGCCGAGAATGAATAGGCCCTGGCCTGAGCGACCGGCGGCTGGCAAGGCTGCAATCGCTGTGCTATCCTGCGCCTCGATTTTTTCGCATTCCTGCACTCAATCTTTATCAAATTCACAACTGACTGTCCGGCGTGAACTCAGGCGCTGAGGCGGTCGAAGGAGGCAAGCTTGAGCGTTCTGGTTGACAAAAATACCCGCCTGATTGTTCAGGGACTGACCGGGAAGGAAGGCACTTTTCACGCATTGCAGATGCGCGATTACGGCACCAGCATTGTCGGCGGCGTGACGCCTGGCAAGGGCGGGACGACACACGAAGGCATCCCGGTATTCAATACGGTGGCTGATGCCGTCAGGGAAACAGGCGCGAATGCGACGGTCATTTACGTGCCGCCGCCGTTTGCCGCCGATGCGATCATGGAAGCCGCCGATGCGTGGATTCCGCTGATTGTCTGCATTACCGAAGGCATTCCGGCGCTCGATATGGTCAGGGCTTATCAGTACATCAGGGCGCGCAATTCAAGGCTGATCGGCCCGAACTGCCCCGGCGTCATTTCGCCTGGCAAATGCAAGGTTGGCATTATGCCCGCCCGCATTCACAAGGAAGGCCGCGTCGGCGTGGTGTCACGCAGCGGCACGCTGACCTATGAAGCCGTCGGTCAGTTGACGGCGCTCGGCCTGGGGCAATCCACCTGCATCGGCATCGGCGGCGACCCGGTCATCGGCACCACGCAGCGCGATGCGCTCGAACTTTTCAGTAACGATCCTGACACCGATGCCATCGTGATGATCGGTGAAATCGGCGGCACCGCCGAAGAAGAGGCCGCCGAATACGCCAGGGCGCACGTCAAAAAGCCCGTCGTCGGTTTCATCGCCGGACAGACTGCGCCGCCGGGCCGGAGGATGGGCCACGCGGGCGCGATCATTTCAGGCGGCAAAGGCACGGCGGCAGAAAAATTCGCCGCGATGGAAGCCGCCGGAATCCACATCGTCCGCAGCCCGGCGGAGATTGGCGCAAAGGTGAAGGAAGTCCTCGGACACTGAACTTCAACGGAAGGGCCGGTGAGCGAGCCTTTCTGATAGAATGCTGCCGCGCTGATCGAGTCAGAGTTTTCAGCTACGCAGGAGGCAGTTATGTCAACGGCAAATTCATCGGCTCTGCCCATCACAGTCGATCCCGAAATTCTTGGTGGCGCTCCGGTCTTTCGTGGCACGCGAGTGCCGGTCAAAACGCTGTTCGATTACCTGCGCTGGAATTATTCGCTTGAGGATTTTCTCGAATACTTTCCTTCGGTGAGTCGCCAGGCTGCTGAGGCTGTTCTGGCTGAAGCAGAAAGACTCACCTTGCAGCATTCAGAGGCAGCGTGAAGATACTGATTGACGAATGCGTGCCGCGTCCGATCATCAGGTTGTTGCCGGGGTATACGGCTCAAACTGTCCAGGAGATGGGCTGGGGCGCGTACAGCAATGGAGAATTGCTCAGGCTGGCAGAAGGCAGCTTTGACCTGTTCATTACTTCAGATCAGAACATTCGCTATCAACAGAACCTCGCGGGCCGCAAAATCGCTATCCTTGTCCTTTCCACCAATAATCTGGCGGTCATTCGATCAAACTCTGATGCCATTATCGCCGCTGTGCAGAGTCTTCAGGCAACCGATTTTGTCGAGTTGTCATTACCCTCGCCGTGACAATCAGTGACGATGTTTACGACCGCGCCAGCAGCGCCGCCTGCTGCTGAGTCTTTCTGATCGCGGCGGCAATCTGATCCATATCCTGCCTTGTGCCGAGCAGCATATTCTGCGTCAGCCAGACGGCTTCCTGACACAGTTGGTCGTTTTCAGGGCAATGCCGGTTGCGCGCGGCCAGATCATTCAGCGCCTTGTCAGAATAGATGTAACGATAAGCCCGCGAGCTGAGCGCGTTTTTCAGAAACTGCTCCTTGTTGAGCGGTTCATAACCGCCCGCACACGGCACGCCTTCGGCGCGCAGGGCGGCGAGGAATCTGTCGCGCGCGAGGCCGCTGAACTGTGGCGCGTCGTAGCGGAACATATACAGGTGATACGCATTGCGCGTGCAGCCTTCGTACTGACGGGCCGGTTTGAGGCCGGGAATTTCGCGCAACTGACGGGTCAGGTATTCGGCGTTCTGTTCTCTGAGGGCGGCCTGCTCTTCAAGCCTGGTGAGTTGCGCGAGCAGCACAGCGCCCTGAAACTCGGTCATCCGCCGGTTATCGCCGTTGCGGGCATAAGTCATATTGCTGTTGGCGGCGGCGCGGCCCTGATTGTGAAAGCTGCGGCAGATTTCCAGCAGACGTTCGTTGTTGCTGACGACGGCGCCGCCTTCGCCGGAGTTGAGATTCTTTGAGGCCTGCAGGCTGAAGCAGCCGAGATCGCCGAGCGTGCCGACCTTCTGTTTTTTCCATTCAGCCAGATGCGACTGACAGGCGTCTTCGATGACGGGCAGGTTGTGCTTTTTCGCCACCGCCAGAATCACGTCGAGGTCCGCCGCCGCGCCGCCGAGATGAACGGGCAGAATGCCGCGCGTGCGCGACGTGATGGCGGCTTCGATTTTGCGGGCGTCAATCTGAAACGTTTCGCGGTCGCTGTCCACGAAGACCGGCAGCGCGTGCGCGAGCAGCACGACATTGATCGTGGCGACAAAGGTGTAAGGCGGCACGATGACTTCGTCGCCCGGCCCGATTTCAAGCGCATTGACCGAAGCCGCCAGCGCGCTGGTGCCGCTCGCCGTGGCCAGGCAATGCCTGACGCCAAGCCGTTCAGCCCACGTCGTTTCAAATTTCCCGACCAGACTGCCGTTGTTGTGCCGACCCCAGCGTTTGCTGCGCAGCGCCTGCACGAGCATCTGCTCTTCGCGGTCACTGATGACGGGCCAGGACGGAAACGCTTCGGTGCGCACGGGCCTGCCGCCAAGCAGCGCCGGTTTTTCGTCAATGACCGATAAAGTGATGCGCGGCGCAGGCGATGCATCAGGCTGCAAAGCCCCGCGGCTGCCGAGGCCTGCGAGCGCAGTTCCGGTGCAGGTGGATGAGATAAAGCGACGCCGTGACAGCTTGTTTTTCATCAGCGGCCTCCTCTGGTGACTGGTTGGGTGATGACGGCAACAACTGATTGCCAGCGTTGGCAGGCCGCGATTATGGCATGCCGGGCAGGGTTTGCAGAGGGCAGGTCACAACATTTCCTGCACCAGCTTTTCCCATTCCCGTTCAATCGGCAGCGTCAGATCGGCGTGACGCCCGGCGCGGCGATACCAGTATTGCGCATTCGAGAGGTCGCCTTCGCGGCGGTGCAGGTAAGCGTGAACGGCAGCGGCGGCGCTGGTTTCAAGATCCTGCACGATTTCGTGAGCGGTGTTCCAGTCGCCGCGGCGTTCGTGCCAGAGCGCAGCGAGGCAGGGCGACAGCGCGGGCGGTTCAGAGTTGTTGAGCGTGGCAGTAAATTCGGCGTAAGTCATCACGGCTTTTGATTGACGATCAGTGATTCGGGCGCGGCGATTTTTCAGGGTCACAACGCGCAGATCGTCTTTCTTCTGCCGGAATTTTTCAAGGCGGCGCGCAGTTATTCTTCGTGCCCGTCGGGAACCTGAAAGTTGTTGAGCAGCTTTGCCGTTGAACCTGCACTTTCAAGCTGAACCAGCCCGGCGGCGATGCGCGAACGCCACGCCGGCGAATTGGCCGACATCGCGGCGGCCCGCTTGAACAGGGCGCGCGCGCGTTCGCGTTCGTTGAGGTGTTGCAGGCACAGTTCAGCCGCGCAGATCAGCGCCTTGATCGCATACGGCTGGTCAGGATACGCATCAGCCAGTTTGAGGTATTCGCCCGAAGCCTCTTCGGGGCGGGCGCTTTCTTTCAGGTAATCGCACAGCAGCATCCATTCGCGCGGTGGCAGCGGCGTCCGCTTTTCGTCCGGGTTGTAAGTGTCAAGCAGCGTCCCGTAAGCATTCAAAGCGGCGTCGCGGTTGCCGGCCTTGAGCTGCACCCGGATGATCTGATGAAAGAGCGCTTCCATTTCGTGGCGATGGCCCAGTTGATAATAAGCCTGCGCGAGGGCATACATCGTGTCCACGTCATCGGGTCTGGACTGCAGCCGCATCTGAAGTTTGGGCAGCGCGACATCGGCATCGCCATTGTTGAGCAGGTCCAGAGCTTCATTGACGACGTGGCTTTTATCGAAGCTGACCTGCGCTTCAATCTGCGGCGTCAGGTAACGCAGCTCAATGCCGCCGTGATAGAGCAGCGCGGCCACCGTGGCGCCAAAGGCAAAGCCGCCGATGTGCGCCCAGAAGGCGACTCCGGCGCTGAGGCCGAGCTGCGTGGTGAGCGTGGCAAAAAACAACTGCTGCAACAGCCACAGCGGCAGCACGACGTAAGCCGGAATGTGAAAAGTGCCCCGGCGAATAAAGAAAAAGAAGGCGTAAAAGAATTTCACGCGGGCGCGGAAGTGGCGCACCATAAACGCGCCCATCAGTCCGGCAATGGCTCCTGAGGCACCGATGACCGGCACTTCGCTGTGCGGCTCGAAGGCATAATGCGCGAGCGTCGCCGCCACGCCGCTGCACAGATAAAAGATCAGATAAACGCCGCGCCCCCACAAATCCTCAATCGCAATTCCGGCCAGCATCAGATAGAGCATATTGCCAGCCAGGTGCAGCCACCCGCCGTGCAGAAAAATGCAGCTCAGATAATTGAAGACCGACGCGACGTGACGACTCGGCACAAAGCCGAAGCGGTTGACCCAGTAATTATCCCAGGCCCGCGCCAGCCGCGTCGCCAGCAGATCCATTTCCGGCTGATCGAGAATCAGCGAAGCGTCCTGAGCGGCACCGCCCGACAGGCTCAGCCGCCGCTCGCGCATCTCTTCGCGGAATTCAAGCGCCTCAAGGCCGCCTAGGCGGGCAACCAGTTTCTCGATCTTTTCATTGACGACGACGTGCGGATGTTTTTCAGCATAGGTGATTACATCCTGCAACGCCGATCTGATTTCACGCTCCTGACCTGAATCAGCAATCAGGGTGATGATGAAAAACAGGACGTTCAGCGCGACCAGGGTGTAAGTCACAATCGGCGGGCGCTGCGTTTTCTGGCGGTCGTGCCCTATTGGAATGATCATAATCTGGGGGAAGGGGACTGCGTTAAGCGGAGCCAGCAGGGCCGTGCGGGATTGGGTGGCCGACAGCTTATGAATTTCAGCGGGGCCGTGCAAGAAAAATCAGCGGGCCGGAAAGCGGCTTTCATCACCATCCCCGCCCCAGCCCGTTTCTTTGTCGCCCTCCGACGCTGTGTTACAGTGAACCCACCGCACCACTTACTGATCGGCAGAACTGAAGTCAGAGTTTAGATCAATGTGCAACGGCGTGGACGAGACAGTACGCGAGCGTGAGCGAGCGCCCCGGCACTGCGGACCGGGCGCTCGCTCTGTCTCCTCCACGCCATTGCACACCGATCTGGTGAAAACGGCGAGAGCCACGAGAAAGGAAGGCCAGTATGAAATTTTTTATTGATACCGCCAATCTTCATGAGATCCGCGAAGCCGCCAGTCTGGGCGTGCTCGACGGCGTGACCACCAATCCAAGTCTGGTGGCGAAGGAAGGCCAGGTTGATTTTCGGGAACACATCCGCGCCATCTGCGAAATTCTGCACTGGGAAGGCGCCTCGGTGAGCGCCGAAGTCGTCGCCACCGATTACGAGGGCATGCTCAGCGAAGGCCGCGACCTGGCAAAGATTCATCCGAATGTGTATGTCAAACTGCCGATCACCAAAGCCGGATTGCAGGCCACGCACACGCTCTCAAAAGAAGGCATTCGCATCAATCAGACGCTGATCTTCAATGCGACGCAGGCGCTGATGTCAGCCAAGGCTGGGTCAGCTTTTGTCAGCCCGTTCATCGGCAGGCTCGATGACATTGGTCACGAAGGGATGACGCTGATCGGCGAGATTCGGGAAATCTTCGACAACTACGGATTCAATACGCAGATTCTGGCCGCCAGTATTCGCCATCCGCTGCACGTCATCGAATCAGCGCGGCTCGGCGCTGACATTGCGACGATGCCTTTCAAGGTGCTGGAGCAACTGCTCAAACATCCCCTGACCGACATCGGGCTGGCCAATTTTCTGAAGGACTGGGAGAAGGTGAAGAATGCGTAAGCCGCAATGCGGCTGAGTCAGGCAGGGAAATCATGGAACACACGGGCTAACCGGAACAGACGAAAAATTCAGAACAGGTTCACAGTTTTGTTTCGGTTAGTCCGTGTGGGCTGTCCGCGCTCTGCCGGATCGGTTTACCGTCGGCGCGGTCGGTGCTGACGCAGTTCTTCGCGGGTGATGAAGCCGTCGTGATTGAGGTCGAGGCGGTCAAAGGCTTTGGGTTTGCGCGTCCATTCGTCACGCGAGATTCTGCCGTCGTGATTGAGGTCGAGGCGCTGAAATTTTTTGCCAGGATGCCGCTGCGGCGCGCCTGTCTGAGCAAAAGCGGTGACGGAGAGCAGCAGCGCCAGAAACATGCCAATGGTGTAAAGTGCCAGTCGTTTCATCATCATTCCTTTCGGCTGAAATAAATTCCATCTGAACGGGCTGAGTTGCCCTGAAGTGCGGTCAATAAGAGCCGATGAGCCGCGGAAAAGTTGAGAAATTATCTGAAGAGTGTGCAAATAAAAGTCGCACAGACTCGGCAGTTCCATAATTCGCGCAGTAGCCTGTGGAGTGCGGCGAGTGCTCGCCGCTTTGCTTTCCTCGAATGAACAGCGGCGAGCACTGATACCGCTGGCAAACTCGCCTACGCTGGTGCCGCCGTTG
>CAYWDW010000282.1:0-6843 GCA_964457105.1 uncultured Heliobacteriaceae bacterium | reverse complement strand
CTTTCTGGCGGCGGTCGTCTTTCGTGAAATGCGCGGCGCTGATCAATGGCTTGAACTGGCGCGGCGCGAACTGCTCAGCAACATGCAGGCCGACCTGCTGCCCGATGGCGTGCAGTGCGAACTTTCGACCGATTATCACCATCTGGTGCTGCGCAATTATCTGGCCGTCAGGCAACTGGCGCAGCTCAACCGGATTTCGCTGCCGTCGCAGATGGATGCGCTGATCGTCAAAGCGCTCGCCTTTGCCGTGTGGGCGCACAAGCCTGACGGCGCGATCCCGTCACTGAGCGACGGTGACACGGGCAGCTATCTGCCACTGCTGCAGCAGGGCTTTGAACTTTATGGCTGTCCTGAAATGCAGTACGTCGGGAGCCAGGGCCGCTGCGGTCGCGCGCCTGCGGCGAGGTCGCAGGGGTTTAGTGACAGCGGCTATTACATTCTGCGCAGCGGCTGGGGCAACAACGGCGAGGCCTACGAGGACGAACGCTATTTCATTTTTGACTGCGGGCCGCTCGGCGCGGGCAATCACGGTCATCTTGATCTGCTCAATTTTGAAATGGCGGCTTACGGTCAGTCGCTGATCGTTGATCCGGGCCGTTACACCTACGACGAATCGGGCGCAATCAACTGGCGTGTGCTGTTTCGCGGCACCGGGGCGCACAACATCGTGCAGGTTGATCGGCGCAATCAGACGCGCTACGAACCGGGCAAACGCAAATACAAGATCACCGGGCCGCCGCCTGATTATGAACTGAAGGAGTTCATCACCGGCGACCATTTCGATCTGCTGCACGGCCTGGCGCGCAGCCACGAATACGACGTGGTGCACGAACGCAAGGTGTTCTTTCAATGTCCCGATTACTGGATCGTGACGGACCTGCTGCGCGCGGCTGAACCGCATCGTTACGATCTGTTGTTTCATCTTGCGGCCTCGGCCTGGGGCCGGACAACTTTGACGGCGCGGCCCGATGGCGCGCTGATCGAAGCGCCGCACCTGACCCTGGCGCAACCGGCGCAGGCCGACACGACGGTGCATTACGAGGCCGGTTTTGTCTCGCCGACTTACGGCGTCAGACAATCAGCGCCGATCATCAGGTATGCGCGTCGCGCGGCTGACGCCTGCTTCAACACGGTGCTTTATCCCTGGCGCGCTGAACAGCCTGAAATCAGGGTGACGAACCTGGCCGTCACGGCTGATGGCGAGCCGTGCGCTGAAACGGACGCTTCGGCGCTGTGCATTCTGATCAAAACCGCTGACCGGCAGTGGCGCGATTATTACTTCATCGCGCATCAGTCTGCCGCGCGCACTTACCGCTTCGGGCCGTTCACCGGTCAGCACCGGTTGTTATTCATCAGACACGACAACCGCCATGAAGAAATGATGAGGATTGCCCTGTGACTTTGCTCAAAGCCGGTCAGCCTGGACTGGATGAACGCCTGCCGCAGCTTGAGGCCGCGCTGGATGCTGAACTGATGCGCGCGGCCCTGCAGCAGAGGCTCTGCGATGCCGTTCACCTGCACGGCAGATACAACATCGAAGCGATGCAGTTGAATCAGGTCAGGTACAAGCCGCAACGAAAGTGCCTGATTTCGTGGCGCCTGGTGATCGCTGATCCGCTGCGCGGAGAGCCGTCTGAACAGTTTGTCAGCACGCAGATTTTTCCCGCAGGTGAAAGCCGGTCACGTTATCTGAAAGCCTGCGCTGAGCCGGTGCTGCCGGTCGGCTGCGGCAGGCCCCTGCTGCATCTGCCGGAACTTGAAATGATCGTGCGCGTCTTTCCGAATGATCGCAAGCTCCGCCACCTGGCGCTGCTCAACGATGCCGAAGCCCTGAAAAAATCTGTGGTCCCGCCGCTCACCATCAGCAGCGTCGGACGCGCAATGAAACTTGACCGGCTCAGGCATCGCCTGGTTCATTACGTGCCTGAACACACCTGCACGGTGCGGCTTGAAGCTGAACTGTGCGATGACCGAACCGGCGCGACCACGCCGCAGACGTGGTACGGCAAAACATATGACACGGACGAAGGCGCCGTGACGTGGCGCCAGATGCAGCGCCTGTGGCAGCGCGCCGCGCGGCGCGACGGGCGATGGCTGATGGCGCAGCCGCTGCTTTATCAGCCTGAGAACCGGACGCTGTGGCAACGCGGATTGCCGGGCGCGCCGCTGCCCGCGCTACAGGTCAGCAGTCGGCGATTCATCAGCCTGCTCACGCGCGCGGCTGAAGCGGTGGCCTGGCTGCACCAGTCATCGCTGCCTGATCTGCCGACGGTCACGGTGACCGAACTTAATCGCCGGCTCGATGAAACGGCGCGCCTGATTACGCATCTGCGGCCTGACGCGGCTGAATCGCCGGGCCGGCTGGTTGAACGGCTCAAAGGCGGGGCCGGGAAGCTGCAGGCGCGCCCGCGCTCGGTGCTGCACGGCGATCTGCACTGGCAGAACTTTCTGGCGTCAGGCGACCAGGTGGCGCTGATTGATCTGGACAATCTGTGCGCGGGCGATGCGTTGCAGGACGTGGGCAGCTTTATTGCCGGTCTTTATTATCGCGGACTGCTCGAAGGCATTCCGACGCGGATGACCCGGCTGATTGCGGATGAATTTGTGCAGGCTTACCGCGCCGCTGCGGGGGCTGAGTTCCCGGCAGCCGATCTGGCATGGCACATCGCGGCGGCGCTGATTTATGAACGCGCGGCGCGATGCGTCACGAGGCTGAAGGACGGGCGACTGGCGCTGATTGATGATCTGCTGGCGCTGGCCGCCAGCTTCGGAACGAGGCCACAATGAAAGAATTCGAACAGTTCACCGACGCCGAAAAAATGCGCGATGCCTTTCAGCGGCTGCTGCCGGGCTTCACGCACAGCAACCTTGAAATCCGCGATTGCAGGCGGCTGCACACGCGATTCAAAACTTATCGCCGCGAACAGTCGCAGCAGAAATCATTCCTTGCTGCCGCGTGGCAGCTTGTCACCGCCAATCAGAATACCGGGCAGCAGGCCGAGCATTTGCTGTACGGCAAGGCATACCTGGGCGGGCGCAGTCGCGCTGAATTTGAACAGGCGATGAATCGCCGCCTGGTGCCGGTCAGCAACGGCGCGGCGCTGACTCACCTGGCCGCGCTCGACCTGGTGGTGTGGAGCTTTCCGAACGATCCGGCGATGCCGCACCTGCCCGAAGTCATTGACCCGCACCGCGTCAGACAGCATCTGCCGTTTCAGGCGCTCAAACGACACCTGGGCAGCCGTCAGCCGCTGACGGACCTTGAAGTCAAAGTCATCAACTATCGCCCTGAAGAGCGTTGCACGACGCGTTACCGTCTGGGCTGGTCAGTGGCCGGGCAGCCCGCTGAACTGTGGCTTTATGCCAAGACCTTTGCCGATCAGCGCGGCGCAGGGATTCATCACCTCATGCTCAGCTTGTGGGAGCAGGCGCAGCGCGAGCCTGATTTCTTTGTGATTGCGCGCCCGGTGGCTTACGACGAAGACCTCAAAACCATCTGGCAGGAAGGACTGCACGGCGCGCCGCTGGCTGAGGCGCTCAATGAGGGAAGCTGCCGTGAACTGATGCGCGCTGTCGGGCGCGGGCTGGCCGCGCTGCAACGCAGCGACATTGACTGCGCCGTCGGCCTCACCCTGGCTGACCATCTGGCCGAAGTGCAAAAGAAGGCTGACAAACTGAGGCAGGCCTTTCCGCACCTGGGCGAGCTGCTCTCAGCGCTGACACAGCGCTTGTCAGCGACGATGCCGGATTCACCGCACCTGCCGCCGCGCGTGATTCACGGCGACTTTCATTTGCGTCAGTTGCTGCTCAGTGACGGGCGCCTTGCGCTCTTTGATTTTGACGAACTCGCGGCGGGCGATGCGTTGCAGGATCTGGCGAATTTCATTGCCGATCTGCCGGCTTATAACTTCACCGCTGAACTGCGGCGGCGCATTGAACAGGCCCTGCTCGAAGGCTGGCAGCAGGCATCGGGCAGCGCCCCTGACCGCGAGCGGTTGTTGTGGCATGTGCAGGTGCAGTTCATCACCAGAGCGTACCGCAGCTACTGGCAGCGCAAACCCGATCTGGAAAACGTCGTGCGGCAATCCCTGGCGCTGGCGGCGCAGGCCGGTGACGAAGCCGGGGCCGACAGCCTGGAAGGCAGGTGGCCGCGATGACCAGACCAAAGGTGATGTTTTACTGCCAGCACGTGCTTGGAATGGGCCATTTTGTGCGCAGCGCCGAAATCGTGCGCGGCCTGGCCGGGTTTGAAGTCTGCTTTCTGAATGGCGGCGAAATCGTCAGCGGTTTTGAACTGCCGCCGTCAGTTGAAGTCATCAACCTGCCGCCGCTCAGATCAGACGCAGAGTTCCGCGACCTGCGGACTGTGGACGACGCCGCTAATCTGGCCGCAATCAAAACAGCACGGCGGCAGCGGCTGCTCGCTGAATACGAAAGATGCAGGCCGGACGTGCTGATAATTGAACTGTTCCCGTTTGGGCGTCGCAAGTTTGCCGATGAACTCGTGCCGCTGCTGGAACGTATTCAGGCCGATGGCCGACAGACCCGGGTCGTGTGCAGCCTGCGCGATATTCTGGTCAGCAAGCGCGATCAGGCGCGCTTTGACGCGCAGGTGTGCGACCTGGTGAATCAGTATTTCGATCTGGTGCTGGTGCATGCTGATCCGGCCTTTCAGCGGCTTGAAGAAACCTTTCCCCGCGCGCACGACATTCACTGTCCGGTTCGTTACACCGGCTTCGTCGCGCAAGGCGTCAGCGATCACGCGGCGATTGAACTCAAAACCGATGAACGCGACAAAGTGATTGTCGTCAGCATCGGCGGTGGCCGCGTCGGTGCAGAACTGATTGGCTGTGCGATTGAAGCGAGCGACCGGCTGGCCGATACGCAGCCGCACCGGATGCTGATTTTTGCCGGGCCTTACATGCCTGAAGATCAGTTTCAGCAGTTCAGCGCCGCCGTCGCACCACGGCCACGCCTCAGACTGGAAAGATTCACTACAAACTTTACGGCTTATCTCAGGCGCGCCGATCTGTCGGTCAGTATGGCGGGTTACAACACCTGCATGAACATTCTGGCGACGGGCGTGCGCGCCATCGTCTGCCCGTTCACCGGCAACCACAACGAAGAGCAGACCATCAGGGCCGTCAAGCTGCAACGGCTGGGCGCGCTCACGGTCATTCATCCGTCGCAGCTTTCGCCCGCCCAACTGGCCGTCATGATGAAAGCCGAACTGGAACGCACAGCAGCAGGCGCGCTGGCGAGCCTGCAACTCAACGGCGCTGAGCAGACCGCCGCCGCGCTCAGCGAGCTGCTGGCTCAGGGCGCAGTGAACGCAGGGGAGGTGAGCGCATGAATGAAATCATCAACGGACTCAGGCCCGCTCTCGAACAGCTTGAGGCGGCACCGCGCACTGCCAGGATTTTCTTTCGTGACGACGACGTTGACGAAGATGAAGAGACGCTGCACCGGCTGGTGAAAATCTTTCTGCGGCACGATGTCCCGGTCAATCTTGAAATCATCCCGGCGCGCCTGACGAACGCGGCCATCAGGGCGTTGCAGCAGTATTCCCATTTCTGGCCGCACCTGCTCGGCCTCAATCAGCACGGCTGGCAGCATCTCAATCACGAACCGACCGGGCGCCGCTGCGAATTCGGCCCGGCGCGCAGTTTCGAGCAGCAGCTTCAGGATCTCAGTCAGGGGCGCGCCCTGCTTGAAGAAGCTTTTGAGGCAGCCTTCTTTCCGGCCTTCACGCCGCCCTGGAATCGCTGCACTGCCGCGACGTTCAGCGCGCTTGCTGAACTCGGCTTTCCGGTGCTGTCAAAGGATCGGGGCCGCGAGGCCGTGACGGGTTACAGCTTTCAGGAAATCCCGATCACGCTCGATCTCTATCGCTGGCGCGACGGCGCGGTGATGAAAGCCCCGGCTGACATCATCAGCGAACTGCGCGATCAGCTCAGCGCCGGTGAGACCATCGGCATCATGCTGCATCACAAGGTCATGGATGAACGCGCGTTTGAGTTCCTGGACCTGCTGGTCCACGGCCTGAGCCGGCAGACGGGACTGGAATTTCACACTTTTCAGAGTCTGCTGGGCAGCCTCGGTCCAGGACCGCGCGCGTCAGCCACCGGGACGCCAGCCCGGACAGCCCCTGGGTGGCGCGCGCCGTTCTGGACCCGGCGGACAATCGGGCGAGCTTCGCTGACAGCAAATCATTCTCAACCATGAAAACCACCAGACACAGCAGATTTCAGCGCATCGTCAGAGCGCACCTGGCCGAAGTGAAATGGCGCATCGGCCTGGCCGGGTTGTGCATGCTCGGCTTCACGCTGACGGAACTGCTCTCGCCCTGGCCGCTGAAGGTGATCTTCGATTATCTGCTGCTTGAGCGTGAACTGCCGCCTTCGCTGCACGCGCTGACGGGGCTGCTGAACCAGGGCAGGACCATGGCCGTGATCGTGATTTCATTCAGCATCATTCTGATTGCTGCCGGGCGCAGCGTGTTCTCTTACTTTCAGCTTTATCTGACTTCGCGCATCGGCTATCAGCTCGTCTACCGTTTGCGGCGCGAAATGTTCGCGCACCTGCAACGGCTGACGCTGTCATTTCATAACCGCGCCCGCAGCGGCGAACTGCTGACCAAAATTACCAGCGACACGACGACGCTCAAGGATGTTTTGGCTGAATCGGCGCTCAACCTCGCTGCGCACCTGCTGACGCTGGCGGGCATGTTCGCCGTGATGTTTGCGCTCAATCGCCGCCTCAGCCTGATTGTGCTGCTGACGATTCCGGCGCTGCTCTATGTGCTGTTTGCCATTTACCGCCGCCTCAAATCGTCAGCCCGCC
>CAYWDW010000281.1:1623-6844 GCA_964457105.1 uncultured Heliobacteriaceae bacterium | reverse complement strand
AAACCCACAGATCGTGACCTGATTCCGGCTTATCGCGGCATTACCGAATCGGACAGCATTTCGGACTGGAATCCGCCGTTCCCGGTTGACCTCAAACGCATTCGCCCGTCGGACGAAGCTTACTGGAAGCAGTATCGCACCAGCCCGAAAGCTTTCATCCCCCTGGCCACAGGACAGAAACTCTGGCGATCACGTTTTGGCTCGCTGACTTCAATGCTGATTGTTCCGGCTCCGGGTGAAAATCCTGAACAGGGGCGGGAAGCTTTTGCCAGCAAAATGAAATCAGCGATTGACCCGCTGCGGTTTGGCTTTGCGGTGCTGCCGGTTCGCGCTGAAGGGATGCAGGCGGCGCGCGGAGCAACTGATTTCGGCGAATACTTTCTTTACTTCAGCTTTTTTATTGTCGTTTCGGCGCTGCTGCTGACAGGCTTGTTTTTCAAGCTTGGCATCGAGCAGCGGCTGACTGAAATCGGTTTGTTGCGGGCGGTGGGTTTTCCGGCACAACGGATTCGTCGGCTGTTTCTGATTGAAGGCCTGGCGCTGGCCACAGTCGGCAGTCTGATTGGCCTGCTCGGCGCGGTTGTTTACGGCTGGCTGATGATGTTCGGGTTGCGCACGTGGTGGGTTGGCGCGGTCGGCACGACGCGGCTCGCGCTGCACGTGGCGCCTGTGTCGCTGGTCGCGGGTTTGGCCGGTGGTGTGTTGACGGCGCTGCTCGTGATTGTGCTGACGCTCAGGAAAGTGACGACGGCATCGCCGCGCAGTTTGCTGGCGGGGTCAGTGGTCAGTGGTCAGTGGTCAGTGGTCAGTGGCTCGTCGTTGCTGCGTCGAATGGTTTCGGCGCGTGTGCTGGCGATGATTTCCGGGGCGGCGGGATTGTCGTTGCTGGTGGCGGCGATTTTCAAAGTGATCGGGCAGGTGGCGGGATTTTTTGGCGCGGGAACTTTGCTGCTGATGGCGGCGCTTTTTTTCTGGGCGGCGTGGTTGCGCGGCGGGCAACAGGTGATCGCGGGCAGCGGGTGGTGGCCGGTCGCGCGGCTTGGGTTTCGCAATGCGACTTCGCGTCCGGGGCGCAGCGTGCTGTGCATTGCGCTGATTGCTTCGGCGGCATTTATTATCGTGGCGGTTGATGCGTTCAGAAAGGACAGCCGCGCGCCGCTCGATCAGCGGTCGGGCACGGGCGGTTATCCGCTGCTGGCGCAGTCGCTGCTGCCGGTGATTCACAATCCGAACACGCCGGAAGGACGTGAGGAACTGGTGCTCGATGCAACGGGTGATGACACGCTCAATGATGTGACGTTTGCGCGCTTTCGCGTGCGGCCCGGCGATGACGCGAGTTGTCTGAATCTGTATCAGCCGCGCCAGCCGCGCCTGCTGGCTCCGGGCGATGATTTCATTCGCCGCGGACGTTTTGCCTTTCAAAGCGCGCTGGCAAACACTGACGCAGAAAAAGCGAATCCCTGGCTGCTGCTTGAAACTCAGATGAGTGACGGCACAGTGCCTGTTATTGCTGATGCAAATTCGCTGACCTATGTGCTGCATCGTGCGCTGAATGATGTGATCACAGTCAGCGCAAGCGACGGGTCTGAGGTGCGATTGCGCATTGTCGCGGCGTTGTCGGACAGCATTTTGCAGGGTGAACTGCTGATGTCTGAACGCAACTTTCTGCGCCTGTTTCCTGATGAACAGGGCTGGCGTTTTTTTCTGATTGATGCGCCGCCGCAGAAAGCTGAAGCCGTGACGCGCGTGCTTGAAGACAAGCTGTCTGATTATGGTTTCGATGTGACCTCGACGGCGGAAAAGCTGGCCGGGTTTCATCAGGTCGAGAATACTTATTTATCAACCTTTCAGACGCTCGGCGGACTGGGGTTGCTGCTGGGGACGGTCGGGCTGGCGGCGGTGCTGTTGCGCAATGTGCTGGAGCGCCGCAGGGAACTTGCGCTGCTGCGCGCGACGGGCTGGCAGTCGTTGCATCTGACGCTGATGATCGTGGCTGAAAATGCGCTGCTGCTGAGTTGCGGGTTGTTAACGGGAGTCGTGTGTGCGCTGATTGCGATTGCTCCGGCGATGCTGGCGCGTGGCGGGCAGGTGTCGGTGGTGTCGCTGGTCGTGCTGCTGCTGGCCGTGCTGGTGACGGGGCTGGCGGCTTCGCTGGGCGCAGTGGCGGCGGCGACACGCGCGCCACTGCTGCCGGCGTTACGAACGGAATGAAGGCTTATTTGATCAGCCGATTCGTTGAGCGAGCGCCCCGGCACGACGGCTGCGGGCGCTCGCTCAACGAATCGGACTGGACCCTGTACGCCAGGGAATAAAAGACAGGCTCAGCTTCAGGCGACAAGGAGCGCAAAGCGGAACTGAAGGGCCAGGCGCTTCGTTGTTCTCTGTGCTGTTCTGCGTGGCTAATCGCTGCGCATCATTTCAGTTTCTGCTTGCCGGAGGTCAATTGTTTATGTCGTTCAGCCGACTTTGTCAGTTTGCGTTATGCGGAGTGTGGTTTGCGGTCGTGGCTGTGTCAGCGCTGGCGCAGGACTGGCCGCAATGGCGCGGGCCGAACCGCGACGGCGTCATCAGAGGGTTCACTGAACCCAAAGCGTGGCCTGAAACGCTGACGCAGAAATGGAAGGTCACAGTTGGCGAAGGCCATTCATCGCCTGTGGTGATCGGCCATCGCGTGTTTGTGATGACGCGACAGGACGGGCGCGAAATCGTGCGCTGCTTCGATCTCGATTCAGGCAAACAGGTGTGGCAGGACAGTTATGAAGTGATCTACAAACTGAGCCTGTCAAATTCGGTGATTGTCGGCAAACACAAACAGGGGCCGCGTTCGACGCCGGTGTTCAGCAACGGCAGACTTTACACGCTCGGCATCGGCGGCAGGCTGTCGTGTTATGACGCGAGTACCGGCAAAGTTATCTGGCGCTATGATGGCGGGCGCGAATACAAGGATCCGGCACCTTATTTTGGCACTTCGATGTCGCCGCTGGTCGAGCGCGGGCTGGTCATTGCGCATCTCGGCGGACACGACGCGGGCGCGCTGACGGCATTCGATGCTGCGACGGGCGCCATCAAATGGAAGTGGAGCGGTGACGGCCCCGGCAATGCTTCGCCCATCATCGTCGAACTTCAGGGCACGCGGCAGATCGTGACGCAATCGCAGGAACACATCATCAGCGTCTGGCCTGAAAACGGCGGCCTGTTGTGGCAACTGCCCTTCACGACCGAATACGAGCAGAACATCGTCACGCCGGTTGTTTATAAAGACCTGCTGATTTTTTCGGGCATCAATAAAGGCGTCTTTGCGGTCAGGCCGAAATATGCGGGCGGCAAATGGACGACGGAGCAGGTCTGGAAGAACGATGAAGTGTCAATGTATATGAACTCGCCCATTCTGAGCGGCAATCTGTTGTTCGGGTTGTCGCATAAAAAGAAAGGGCAGTTTTTCTGCCTCGATGCCGCGACGGGCAAAACCTGGTGGGCCGGTGACGGGCGGCAGGGCGAGAACGCCGCGATGACGATTGCCGGAAACATTATGTTCTGGCTGACGAATGACGCCGAACTGATCGTGTCGCGTCTGACCGGCAAAGGCGTCGAACCGCTCAAACGTTACAAAGTCGCCGACAGCGAAACGTGGGCGCATCCGGTGATTGCGGGCAATCGCGTGCTGATCAAAGACAATCAGTCGCTCGCGCTGTGGAGCCTGGAATGAGAGGCAGGTCGGCTGATGGTGGCCTCACGCCTGGGCAGGCATTAGTCAAAGATCGCTGAAGGTTTACCCCCTCAGTCTTCTTCTTTCGGGCAAAATACCCTACCATAACGCCACTCCGCAACGCCGCTGTCAGCAACGAACCGGGAGGCAACAAGCATGCGTTTCAGACCACTGATAGTGTTGGCCGTGACCCTGATGGTTATTCTTTCGGCGCTGGCCGATAACTGGCCGCAATGGCGCGGCCCTGCGCTCAACGGCGTCAGCCGCGAAAAGAACCTGCCGGTGAAATGGAATCAGCAGGAAAACATCACCTGGAAACTCGCCGTGCCTGACCGCAGCGGCGCGACGCCGATCATCTGGAACAATCACCTCTTCCTCAATGTGGCTGAAGGCAGTGAGTTGTTTCTGTGGTGCGTGGACCGCACCAGGGGCGCTGTGGTCTGGAAGAAACTGCTCGGCAGCGGCAATCACATGATGCGCAAGCAGAATATGTCTTCGCCCTCGCCGGTCACGGATGGCCGCAATGTCTGGGTCATGACGGGCACCGGCATCCTCAAGGAGTTCGATTTCAGCGGCAATGAAATCTGGGCGCGCGACATTCAGAAAGAATACGGAAAGTTCGGCCTGAACTGGGGCTATGCGTCATCGCCGCTGCTGCACGAGGATGCGCTGTACGTGCAGGTGCTGCACGGCATGAAGACTGACGATCCTTCCTATGTCATGCGTCTTGATAAAAAGACGGGCAAAACCATCTGGCGCATCGAACGCCCGACCCAGGCGCAGCGCGAATCGCCCGATTCCTATGCCACGCCGGCGCTGCTGCGCAATGGCAACACGCTGGAACTCGTCGTGCTTGGCGGCGACTGCGTGACCGGGCACGATCTGGCGACGGGCAAAGAATTGTGGCGCGGCAACGGCCTCAATCCTGAAAACAATCCGTTCCATCGCATCGTCGCTTCGCCGGTCGCCGTTGATGGCATCGTCTATGCGCCGACGCGCGTCAGACCGCTGACGGCCTTTCGCGGCGGCGGGCGCGGCGACATCACCGAAACGCATCGCCTGTGGACATTCAATAACGGCCCCGATGTGCCGAGTCCGGTGACTGACGGCACGTATTTTTACAGCGTGACTGACAACGGCGTGATGTGGTGTCTGGATGCCAAAACCGGAAAGGAAATTTACGGGCGGCAGCGGCTGCGTTCGGGCACTTACAGTTCGTCGCCGGTGCTGGCCGACGGGAAGATTTACATTTCAAACGAAGACGGCCTGACGACCGTCATCAGGGCCGGGCCACAGTTTGAAGTGCTGGCAGAAAACGAACTCGGTGATTACTGCCTCAGTTCACCCGCGATTTCTGACGGACAGATTTTCATTCGCACGTCGAAGTTTCTTTACTGCGTCGGCACGCGCGCGAAAAAGTAGCCGTCGCATCGGGCCGGTGCGACGGCTACAATGACACCCGCCCGATGCAGTTATGACTGCGGTTTGAAGTAAAGCACCAGGGCCGCTCCGGCA
>CAYWDW010000281.1:0-1613 GCA_964457105.1 uncultured Heliobacteriaceae bacterium | reverse complement strand
CCCACAGCAGCGGGTTTGGCGTGGTTTTCGGCGGATGCAGAATCATCGTCACCAGCACGTTGATGATCGGCGCGCCGCCAAACACCAAAGGCATAACGTAATTCGGCAGCCCGCCATTCTTGAACGACCAGATAATGAAAGCCGCGCCGAGCGCACCAAGCGCGCCCCCCGCCGTGGCCAGGATCGTGCCGCCGACGGTAAAGCCTTCGGTGCTGAGCTTGCCCTGCGACCAGAGGCTGGCGGCAGGGACCAGGATGCCGATCAGAAAATAGGCAATGCCCACACACAGCAGCGCGCGCATCGGATTGCCAAGCCTGACCTGTCCCTGATGCAGCATCGCGCCATAAAAGCCCCACGACAAAGCCGCGCCCAGCGCAAAGAAAATCCAGAGCATTGATTTACTCCTCTTCTTGTCCGTCATAAGTCTGTGTTCGGGTTGGATTGGTCAGTGAAGTAAAGGTGAACGAGTTTAAGGCTGAATCGCTCAGTCGCCATCTGCCTTTTCATCCGCTGGCAAAGATGGCAACTGTCGTCGCTCAAGCTGTTCGCGCAATTGTTGCATTTCGCGCCGCATCGCTTCTTTTTCACGCTCGCGCGCATCACGCTCTTTCCAGAGTTGAAACTCGAAATACATCCGGGTCTGGTTCTCGGTCAGTTCCCGGATTTGCCGACCGTGTTCCTTTACCTCATCGCGCAGTCTTTGCAGGTCTTCGGCAAATGTGATCTGGCGTTTGAGCAGATCAAAGAGAGTTCTCCACATCACGCCGCCTTTCGTAAGTTTTCAAGCAACGTATCCGTTTCGAGCCTGAGCCGCTCGATTTCCTTCCAGTCTCTGACCTTCTTCTCATCGTACAGCTGCATGATTTTGCGGTACTGTTCGATGATTTTAGTCAACTCAGCTTTGTCTCTGGCAGAGAGTCCGGCTTCGAATGTGTCTTCCATACTTCAACCTCCGTGCGGATTCTATCACACGCCGGATCACCGTGAATCACTGGCCGCCTCACTTGCCGAAGCAGTAAAGCATGCCCTGCGTGCGGATGTAGAGCCTGTCGTCGGCAATCGCGGGAGTGGCGAAAACCTCATCGCCGAGCGCGTTGACAGCGAGGATTTCCCATTCGCCTTTGGCTGTGATGACCGACACTGTGCCGTCCTGGCTGACCAGCCAGACCTTGCCATCGGCGCCAACCGGCGAAGCGAAATACTTGTCAATCGCGCCTTTCAGCCGTCCCTGCCGGATGATGCTGCCGGTGGCCGGATCGAACGAAATCAGAATGCCGCTGTCGTTGACCATAAAGAGCGCGCCCTGATAAAGCAGCGTCGAAGGCACCTGCGGCACCGGGCGCTGATACTTCCAGCGAATCGCTGACGCCGTCATATCGCCCTGCCCGCCCAGTCTGATTGAAAGCAGTCCGTTCTCTGACGCCATCATGGCGCGAAAGATGTCCCAGTCCTGGGCGTTCAGTTTGCCGTCGCGGTCAAGGTCAAAAGCCTCGAAGCCGTAACTCGGACTGAGGACTTTGCTCATCGGGTCATCACCTGAAATTTCTTCCTTTGCAATCAGACCGTCGTGATTTTTGTCATACCGCTTCAGCCCTTCGTCAAACGGCACGGTG
>CAYWDW010000280.1:0-6856 GCA_964457105.1 uncultured Heliobacteriaceae bacterium | reverse complement strand
GCGGCGTCGGTGGCGCGGTATCTGATGCTGCGCGAGACTGAATACAAGGTGCTGCAACTGCTCGGCGAAGCGCTGACGCCGGGTGAGATTTGCGCGGAATTCAAAAACCGTTACGGCGGGACGCTGCCGCCTGCGACGCTGGCGAAATTCATTACCAGGCTCGATGAGGCCGGAATCATTGCCGGTGAACGCGGCCTGAGCGGGCACAGTAAAAAAGATCAGCAACTGACGCGGCAGCCTTACATTCGCTTCAGTTTATTCAACCCCGACCGGCTGTTTGCGCGGATGGTGCCGCTGCTGCGCTGGATCTGGACGCCGGAGTTCGTCACCTTCACCGTGCTGATGATGCTTTCGACGCTGCTGCTCACGCTGCTGCACTGGCCTGAAGTGTCGGCTTACGGCGCTTACGTCATGCGCGAGCATTACCCGGCGATCATTCTGGCGGCGCTGCTCGTGGTGGCTTCGCACGAATTCGCGCACGGGCTGACGTGCAAGGCTTTTGGCGGACGCGCCACTGAAGTCGGCGTGCTGCTGGTCTATTACCTGCTGCCGGCGATGTATTGCAATGTCTCGGGCATTCATCTGATCAACAAGCGCAGCCGCCGGTTGTGGGTCATTGCGGCGGGCGTGTACTGGCAACTGCTGGTTGGGACGGTGGCGCTGCTGGTCTGGTTTTTCGTGGCACCGTTCACGCTGCTGGCCGATGCGGCATTCATCTTTTTTTTCGGCAGCGTGCTGAATCTGGCCTTCAATGCGAACCCGCTGATCAAGCTGGATGGCTATTACTTTCTCAGTCAGTTGCTGCGAATGCCGAATCTGATGGATCGTTCGCGGGCCTTGTGGCGCGGGCTGTTCAGGCGCGTGCTGACCGGCGAACGCGACGCCGCGGCGGCAAAGTACACCTGGCGCGAGCGGTTGATCTATGCTACTTTCGGGCTGCTTTCAACTCTGTACACTATCGCACTGACACTCTTCATTGTGCGCATTGCTGGCGGTTATCTGATTGATTCTTTCTACCTCCTGGGATTGCTGCTGACGGCGGCAGTGGCGCTGATCTTTGCCCGGCGGCCACTGGCAAAGCTGCTGGCGGCGGTGTGGAAAATGATGTCTCGCAGTGCTGAATCAGATCAGTCATCGGCTCCGACGCCTGCGGCGGCAGGCGACACGGGGCAGCAGCTTG
This sequence comes from uncultured Heliobacteriaceae bacterium, assembly GCA_964457105.1. Classification (GTDB taxonomy): domain Bacteria; phylum Acidobacteriota; class Blastocatellia; order RBC074; family RBC074; genus DASRDU01. Next base: position 5,676 of record CAYWDW010000280.1, on the reverse strand, counting down.
TGCGCACCCAACCCGCGACACCGGCCACGCAGTCAGCAGCTCCGGTCGCCACTTCAACCTCACCCACAGCCGCGCGAAAACGCTGGCGTCGCCGCCTGATTCCGGCCACGCTGCTGCTGCTGCTGATCGTGACGCTGTGTCTGCCCTGGCAGGCCTCGGTCGGCAGCTATGGTTCGCTTATTGCCATTCCCGGCCAGGAGGCGATTATTCGCGCGCCTGAAAGCGCGACGCTCGTTGAATTGCGCGTGCGCCCTGGCGATCAGGTCACGAGCGGCGCGGCGCTCGGTCGCCTGGGCAACCTCGAAGTTGATGAACAGATCGTGCAGGTCCAGACCGAGCTGGCGCGCGCCAATGCCGATTATGAAAGGCTGCTCGGTGAATTGCGCACGCGCAGCGAGGCCGCGGCCCGCGCTGAATTGCAGTTGCAGCAGCGACAGCACGATTACGCCGAGATCAACGACGAACAAAAACAGATCAGAGAACGTCAGCGCACGGCCTCGCGCGCCGATGCGACCGACGGGCTGATTGCGTCAACCGGCCCGCCCGAACTGCCTGCGCCGGGCCAGGCGCGCGACCACGTGACCGCGACCTTTCCGGCAGCGATTGCCGTCCTGCAGGCCGACGTTGATTTGCGCCGCGCCAGGCTTGATGAAGCGCAGACCAGCCTTGAGCGGGCGCGCCGTTTGTTCGCGCAGGGACTGCTGCCGCGCAGCGATCTTGAGACGGTTGAGACGCGGGCTTCAACGCTGGCCATTGAACTGAACGCCGCGCGCGAAAAGCTCGAAGCCGCGCTGATCGAACATCGCCGCAAACACACCAGCACAGCCACTGAAATGAATCTGGCGCGCTCGGACGCCGGCGCTGAAAAGCTGCAACTGAGCAAGCTGAGCGGCGAACTGCGCTCCACGCGCGACATCATTGCGGCGCTCGAAGAAAAGCGCAGTCTGCTGCAACGCAAGCAGGCGCAGTTTGAACTTGTCACGCCGCGCCACGGCACAGTCTTTGGCGAAGAACTGCCGCGCCTGACCGGACAATATTTTCAGAAAGGCGCCGAAATCTGCCGCGTGGCCGAAACCAGTCAGTTGCTGGTTCGCATTCTGGTGCCTGAAAACGAAATCGGCGATGTCAGAACCGGCCTGCCTGTGCGCCTGAAAGCGCGGTCCTACCCGGACCAAATCTTTCGCGGCGTGGTTTCCAGAATCAGCGGCGAAAGCGAACTGGATGAACATCACCAGGCCACTTATCGCGTCGAACTGACGATTGATAACCGGGACGGCCTGCTGCGCCCTGGGATGACGGCTTTTGCCCGCATTGATTTTGGCCGCCAGGCGATTGGCCGCATCCTGCTGCACAAAACGCGGCAGGCGCTGCGCCCTGAATTGTGGATGCTATGAAGTCAGTTCGTCGGAAGCCGCAGGCACAACCCGGAAATCAGCCTCGTCGCGCCGCAGTTCGGGCAGTTGTGTGCTGTCTGCTGATCTGTCATCTGCTGTGCGCTGCCGGCTGCCTGCTGAAAAACAATTACCCGAACCTGCCGCGCAACTTCCCTGCCCGCACGGCGCTCAATCGCCAGGGCAAGCCTCCGGTCATTCTGATTCCCGGCGTGCTGGGTTCACAGCTCATCAATCGCCGCACGGGTGAAAAAATCTGGCCGAGCCTGGGCAATGCTGAAGATGATTCGCTGGCGCTGCCGATTTCATCAGACAATCTGGCCGACAACACTGACGATCTGATTGCCAATGAAATTCTGGAGACGGTGAAATTCGGGCTGCTGATTCCTGAAATCAGCGTGTATGACGGGCTGGTGACGGCGCTGCAATCATATGGCAGCTACCGGCGCGGCAGTTTCGACGCGCCAGGCAGCGATGGCGATCACGACACGCTGTATGTTTTCGCTTATGACTGGCGGCGCGACAATGTCGAAGCGGCGCGGCTGCTGGCGCAGAAAATTGCGGCGCTCAAACAAAAGCTGGGCAAACCCGAACTGCGCTTTGACATCATCGCGCATTCGATGGGCGGCCTGGTGGCGCGATACTTTGCAATGTATGGCGATCACGATCTGCCGGCTTCGGGCGCGCCGCAGCCTGACTGGTCAGGCGCGCGGCATCTGAACCGGCTGATTCTGATGGGCACGCCGAATGCCGGTTCGATGGATGCGCTGCGCACGCTGGTGCTGGGTTATTCCGTGACCGGGACCAATCGCCCGCGCCTGGGGCTGCTCAGGCAGCTTGATCGTGATTCGGTCTTTACGACGCCGTCGGCTTATCAACTGCTGCCGCGTAATGCGAGCGCGCGGTTTCTGGACGCGCAGCTTGCGCCGCTCCCGGTTGATCTGTTTGCGATTGACACGTGGCGCAAATACAAATGGTCGGCGGCGTATAACGTGCGGCTCAGCAAAAGCGAAATGAAAAAACTGAAGCGAGAAGGCGCAGGCGCCATCGCGCAGGCGACCGAAAAGCTGGCGGCTGAACGCGAACGTTTTCTGCGGGTGGCGCTGGCGCGCGCCGCCGCCTTTCATCGCGCGCTGGATGCCGTCAGCACGCCGCCTGCATCGCTGCGTCTGAGCCTGTTTGGCGGCGATTGTGAAGACACGCTGGATGCGGCGCTGATTATTCCTGATCCGAAAACCGGGCAACTGCTGACGCTGTTTCAGCCAGCGCGTGAACTGGGCAATCGTCAACTGCGCCGCCGCGCTCATCTGGCAATGTTTGCGCCCGGTGATGGCCGCGTCACCCGCCGCAGCCTCTTCGGCCTGACCATCGAACCCGAAGCCATCGAAGACGGCGATGGTTCGCCGCGCGCGATGAAACAGCGTCCGCTGTCAGTCATCTTCGATTGTGAAATTCACGGCGACCTGCCACTCAACACCCGCCTGCAAAACAACCTGCTGACATTGCTGCTCGGCAACAGTTACTGAAGCTCAGGATCAGGATTCAAACCTGATGCGCACTGTAATTCGACCGGCTGCCTCAGGGCTTTTCGGGTTTCCCTTCCGGGTCAATGATCTTCACGTCAGTCTCGAACTTCCGGTAGAACTTGTAATAGCTGATATTGCGAAAGAAGCGTCGCTGACGGCGATCACCCATTACTGTTTCAGAACGCACCGGCAGCAGGGACTCGCCTTCCAGCCCGCGCAGTTTGACCAGATCGTAATCGGTCGAGCCTTCGGCCTGAGTCACCGGATAATCACGCGGCAGATTGTCTGCCGCCATTTCAATGCGCAGCACTCGCTTCGTTTCGGCATCAATCCAGACACTGCCGCTGTAACCGGCAATGATAGGCGGCAGGTCTTCAGACTTGATCTGCCAGGTTGATAACGGCTGAGCGACGGTGAAATCGTAAACCAGCGTTTGCCGCGTGCCGAGCCGGTCAGTCCCGGCAGCCCTGAAGCTGGCTTTGGTGGCCGGATTGAAAAGCTGCGACAGCCGCAACCCGAAATCACCGCTTGAGGTCGCGCCGCCCACCTGATCGAGCGGCAGCGTCACGGGTCGGCCAATCACATTGACGGGCTTGTATGATTCGCTTTTCTTGTGATACGACACCTCGTAAGTCAGGTTGTCATACTTCTGCCACGCACCCGTGGCTTCAAGGTCAACGTAGCGCGTGATCTCCTGATTGCAGATGAAATCAGGCAGGTCGTCAGAATAGGCCATCACATTCTTTCTGACCTCTTCAATAACCGGGTCAGGCGCCGCCGTGCGAATGCTGACGGCGCGTTCACCGGCGGCGTCAATCAATCGTTCATTGGCTCGTTTGATGGCATTGATTAGATGCGCGTGCGCGCCATTGGCCCGCAGGCGGCTGATGACATCCGGCTTCGGGTCAAAGGCAATGCCGAATTTATCAATGCGCGCAGCAATGTCGCCTTCGGTCATGTCGCGCCCGACCTGACGCCGCAGCAGCAGATTGAGTTGCGATAAAGTCAGCGGTTCGCTGGCCGACGCGCTGCTGACCGTTACTGACTGAGCCTGCACTGTCGCGCCCGGCAGCAGCGGCCCTGCCAGCATCAGCGCCGCAAGGATAAAGAATGTTCTGGTATTCATGAGAACGACTCCGTGATGCAGATAACGGCAGCGAAAATGATCTTTCAGGCGACCCTTCAGATTCTCCATCATCATTAAATCAAATTCCAGGCGCAGCTTCCCGCAGCGGCATTAAATGCTGCCAGGATTCACTTCATCGCACAAAATCGTAGTGGGATTTCCGCGCAGTTGTGAGTTAAAATGTGTTTCGTCGTTGTTGTTCCCAACCCCTGACCGGCGACTGGATGGAGCGGCGAATAATCCAATTCACAATCAAATGAAATTACCGGCTACGGCTTTGCTATCTCTGGAGTTTGAAATGAATCCTGGAAGGTCCACGGCATCTGTGAGCAGCCCTTGTTCAGCAATCCATTCATCAATGCATTTTCTCAAACGGTTTTCGTCCGTGTCACTGATCGCTTTTTCGCTGCTGTGCGTCACGTTTGCGCAATCGCCGCAGACTCAGGCCCTCCGGGTCTGGCAGATGACCGGGCCGTTTGGCGGCGATGTGTCATCACTGGCGGTTGATCCGCGCAACAGCGAGCACGTCATCATCGGCACACACGACGGGCAGATCTTTCAGTCAACCGATGGCGCGGCCACGTGGCGGCGCGTCAGGCCGGGACTGAAACTGACCGGGTATGAAATCAAACGCTTCATGTTTGATCGTGAACGCCCCGGCGTGATCTATGCCGGGCTGGTGCAAATCAAGGATGCGCGTGATGATTCTTCAGGCGGCGGCATCTATCGCAGCACTGACAACGGCGAAAACTGGACTGAGATTGAAGTCATGCGTGGCCGTTCGGTGCGCGGCATCGTGCAGTCGGCCAGCGATCCGAACGTGATTGCCGTGGCCGCCCGCGACGGCATTTACCGCAGCCGTGATCGCGGCGTGAACTGGGAACGCATCACGCCGGAAGCTGACCCGGAACTGCGCGGCTTTCATTCGGTCGCCATTGATCCGCGCGACGCCAGTATTATTTATGTCGGCACGTGGCACCTGCCCTGGAAAACAACCGACGGCGGGCTGACGTGGAAGCGGGCCGGATCGAAAGAGACCGGCATGATTGACGATTCCGACATCTTCGCCATTCAGATTGACGAAACCAGGCCTGACACCGTGCTGATGAGCGCCTGCAGTGGCATTTATCGTTCGCTCGATGCCAGCACCAAATGGTCGAAGATTCAGGGCATTCCTTACACCAGCCGCCGGACGCACGTGATTTATCAGCATCCGTCCCAGCCTGAAGTGATTTTTGCCGGGACGACCGAAGGGTTGTGGCGCTCATCCGACGGCGGCAAAAACTGGAGCCTGGTGACTTCGCCGAGGCTGATTATCAATGCCCTGGCTGTCCATCCTGACAAACCCAATCGGATTTACGTCGGCACCGAAGATATGGGCGTGCTGGTCAGCGAAGACGGCGGCGAAAATTACGCGCTGAGCAATGCCGGATTCATTTCGCGCCAGGTGCGCGCCGTGCTGGCCGACCGCACCGAACGCGGGCGCATTTATGCCGGAGTGATCTTTGACGCGGCGGGCGGCGGGTTCTTTATCAGCGAAGACGGCGGTACCACCTGGCAGCAGTCCACCAAAGGCATGGGCGTGCGCGATGTTTATTCGATTTATCAGGATGAAGTTCACCCTGAAACACTT
>CAYWDW010000279.1:0-6862 GCA_964457105.1 uncultured Heliobacteriaceae bacterium | reverse complement strand
CCGTTCAGTTCCACAAATATTTCTCGTTGTACTCAATCCCGTATTTCTCAAGAAACGCGACGAATTCCGCCTGAAACGACTTCTTCTGATGGTGCTCCTTCTGTCGCGCCAGATAAGCTTTCACCGCCGGCACCTGCGATTCGCCGATTGAGAACGCGCCGTAACCTTCCTGCCAGAGAAACCGGGCAAATTCATCGCCCTGCGTTTTGATCCAAACGGACGAGCTTTTCTTCAGGTCTTCCATCAAGTCGCTCAGCGCCAGGTTCTTTGACTGTGACAGCAGCAGATGCACGTGATTGGCCGTGCCGCCTGCGGCCAGCAGTCGCGCCCCGTGATTCTTTGCAATGCCGCCGAGATAGGCATAAAGCTGCGGTTCGATGTCAGGCGTGATGAAGTCTTCACGATTCCTCGTTGAGAAGACGATGTGAACAAGCAGGCTGACCAGCGTTTGCGCCATAACATTGCTCTCCTGTGGCTGAGGTTAATGCGACCCTTTCAGGGTCGGGGCATTGTGTCATCGCATTTCAGCAGGTTTCAGGGTTCAGCAGGTTTCATCGTTCAGCAGGTTTCACCTGCTGCTATTAAATTCATCCCCTTCAGGGATGGGAGAATTTGTCATCGCATTTCAGCAGGTTTCACCTGCTGCTATTAAATCCATCCCCTCCGGGGATGAAAGAAAGAAGAAAAATTCTCTGCCCCTGATCTGTTTCTGAAAACATCACCTGATCTGTTTCTGAAAATATCACCTGACCTGTTTCTGAAAATATCGTTTGATCGTTGCCTCGTCAGGTTTCGCGGTCAGCAGTGACACCGCGATCATCAGCAGCGCCGAGATGATGGTCATCGGAACGACCGGCAGCAGACCCAGCACCGCAGTCCCGGCAGGCGTGCGGCTGATGATGAATTGCCCGAATAACGATCCCCAGCCGGTTTCGGTGCCGGGCGCGGGCGCCGGCACGACTGCCTGAAAGACGGCGATGGCGATGACGGCGGCAGCAGCCCACAGCGTACACGCCAGCGCGCCCCACCTGGTGCTGCGCTTCCAGAACAATGCGCCGACGAGCAGCGGCATCAATGCGGCATAGCCTGAAAACGCAAACTGCACCGCCAGATCAAAAATGGATTGCGGCCAGCGCAGCGCAATGACATACGCAATCACTGTCACCACGATGACGAAGATGCGCCCGGTGTGCACCTGCGCCGCTTCGCCAAATCTCGTTTTGCCTTCGTAAAAAGCAAAGATGTCTTCGGTAAACATCGTCGAGAGCGCCAGAATCTGTGAATCGCTCGCCATCACAGCGGCCATCATCCCTGCGCCAAGCAATCCCACGAGCCACAGCGGCGCATAAAATTCGAGCAGTCGCACCAGCACGTCGTCTCCGGCAGCAGTCCGGCGCAATTCGATTTTCTGATCGGGCGAAAGCGTCGCGCTCTGCGCGGCCAGCGTGCGGCGCGCTTCAAGTTTGGCCTGAATCGCAGGCACTTCAACGGCGCGATTTGCGGCCACGCCGAGAAAGACCGCCGGCAACCAGATCGCCAGCATACAAATCGGATAAAGCACGACGGTCTTTTTGAAATGCTGCATCCGCTCTGCCGTCAGGCAGAAAATAATCATGTGCGGAAAGTTGATCGAAGAAAGCGGAATAAACGTGTAGCTGAAAAAATAGAGCGTCGAAACCCGCTCACGCGTCAGCAATGCTGAAGTCGCGGGCGCCGAAGCAAGCTCACTGACCGCCTGACTGAATCCGCCCATCCCTGCGCCAATCACGCCCAAGGCAATCGCGCCGAAAAGTAAAAAGAGAGTCGTCTGAAAGGTATTGACCCACGCCGTCCCGCGCATGCCGCCAAAAAAGACATAGCTCATCACGACCAGCGCGACGATGGCCCCGCCGACCCAGTACGGAATGCGCCCGCCGCTGATCGCATTCATCGTCGTGCCGCCGCCCATCACGCCGATGATGATGTAAGGCACGAGCAGCGCCGCCTGCACAATCGTAATCACCGTGCCGATGTGACCGCACTGCCAGCGGTCGCGGAACATCTGCACCGGCGTCATAAAGCCGTACTTTTTGCCGAGCGCCCACATCCGCGTGCCGATGAAAAAAAGCGAGAGCGGCACGATCAGCGCCGACGACGAAGCCATCAGCCCGTAAGTCACAATCCCGTTCGCAAACGCATGCCCCGATGAACCGAGCAGCGCAAACGCCGTCATATTCGTCCCAAAAAGCGAGAGCAGAAAGACGAACACGCCAAGCGAACGATTGGCCAGAAAGTAATCTTCGGCCTGGTTGCGCTGCGTCGAACGACGAAAGGCGAAGATGCCGATGTAAAGAACTGCCGCAAGGTAGATGAGAACAACGATGGCAGGAATCAAGATTTCCAGTCCTCCTCTGCCGGTGATTTGTCCGGCGCTTCCAGATGAGCCGGCCACGCCCGGCGCACCAGCAGCCACATCAGCAGCGACACGGCCAGCGTGAAACAGACGTGATAGAACAGTCCGACCGGCAGAAAACCGAAGATGAATGGCCTGGCCGCGCGCCAGAACCAGACATCCTGATGCAACAGGTATAACGCCACGACGAGCAACACGAGGACTGATCGTTTCATGAGAATGCGCACCGACTTTGCAGGAAATTGCGAAGAAACCTCTGGAATATCACGACGACGCTGCGCCGTAATATCACACAGAGTTCGTGATGCTGGCAACCGCCACTGCATTCTCAGCGCGCCTGAGCTACAATGCGGCGGCAGCACCTGAAGGAGAACCGCCATGAACGCCATTCCGAAACATCGTTATACGCTCGAAGAGTACATCGAACTGGACAGGAACTCAGAAGAACGCTACGAGTATTTCGATGGCGAAGTCTTCGCTATGGCTGGTGGCAGCATCGAACATGGAACGATCTCGGCGAATGTCGTGCGCGCGCTCGGCAACCGGCTGGCAGGCCGTCAGTGCCGCGCTCTGACGAGCGATGTACGCGTCAAGGTTCCTGCCGCCTTCCCTTATCGCTACCCGGATGTCTCTGTCGTGTGTGGCGAACCGGTCATCGAAAGGAATCTGGGTCAGGAGATGCTGATTAACCCCATCCTGCTGGTTGAAGTTCTTTCGAGTTCGACCGCCGCTGACGATCACGGCGACAAGTTTTCGGCTTACCAGTCCATTGAAAGTTTCCGCGAATACCTGCTGATTTCGCAGGATCGTCCGCACGTTGTGCAGTACGTGCGCCAGCCGGACAATCGCTGGCTGCGCGCTGAAGTTTCGGGTCTGAGCGGAATGCTGACGCTGGAATCGCTCGACCTTACGCTGCCGCTCAGCGAGATTTACGAACAGGTGAACTTCCCGCCGCCTGAACCTGCGACTGGCAGGACAGATTAAAGGATGGCCGCTGCGCCCACGTGAAGCGTGCGGGCAAATATTCCGCCGTTCAATCTGAAACCGTAATCATTCGCTGATCGTATCTGTACATTCACGGCTCTCTTAAGTAAGACCGCTCCACACCTGACCGAAACTCAGGAAGCTGACGACGGCTTCCTTAACCTGGGATTTCAACCGATGCCAAATCAGACTGCCTTGCGCGCCCTGCTCTGCGCCTGTTCGCTGCTGTGCCTGACGCTTTCCATCTTTGCCCAGACCACCAGCACGATTACCGGAACCATTCAGGATCAGAACGGCGCGGTAATTCCCGGAGCTGCGGTCACGGCCCGACATCTGGAAACCAACATCATCCGCACCACGGTGACGGATGGCGAAGGTCGTTACGTTTTTCCTGAACTGCGCGTCGGCAGTTATGAAATCCGCGTTGAAAAGACCGGTTTCAGACCGCTGCTGCGCAACCCGGTCACGGTCACGATTGGCGAAACAGCGGTGTCCAATCTGACGCTTGAGACCGCGGCCATTATTGACACCGAGGGCGTTTCGGATGCCACGCCGCAAATCAACACGCAGTCGCAGGAACTCAGCTTTCTGGTTGATGAACGCTCCATCCGCGAACTGCCGCTCAACGGGCGCAATGTGACTGACCTCGCGCTGCTGCAACCCGGAGTTGTCGCGTATCCGCATCGTGATGGCGGGTCGGCAGTCGCGCACGGGCTGGGCATGACGATCAACGGGCAGGACATTCGCTCGAATGTGTACCTGCTCGACGGGACGCTGCTCAATGATTTCACCAACGGCCCGGCGGGCAGCGCGGCGGGCACGGTGCTTGGCACTGAAGCGATTCGTGAATTCCGCATCGAACTGAATTCTTACAGCGCCGAATTCGGGCGCAATTACGGCGGGCAGATCAACGCCATCAGCAAATCGGGCAGCAACAGCTTTCACGGTTCGGGCTACGAATTTCTGCGCAATGACAATCTGGATGCGCGCAACTTCTTTGACCGCGAGCCGCTCGGCAAACCTGAATTCAAGCGCAATCAGTTTGGCGGCACCGTGGGCGGGCCGATCAAAACTGATCGCACTTTTTTCTTTGCCAATTACGAAGCGTTGCGCGAACGGCTGGGCCGGACCATCGGGACCTTCGTGCCTGACGCCAATGCGCGCCAGGGCATTCTGCCGACGGGCACTGTCACCGTCTCGCCGGTCATCAAACCTTATCTCGATCAGTTTCCGCTGCCGAACGGGCCGGGCATTGGCGGCGGGCTGGCCCGGTACAATTTCAACTTCAAGCAGCGGCTCGATGAAAACTTCGTGCAGGGGCGCGTGGATCACAGCTTCAACGATCATCACCAGGTCTTCGCGCGCTACACGTTTGACAAGGCCGATCAGTTTCTGCCGACCGACTTTCCGCAATTCCCGCGCACCTTCATTTCGCGCAATCAGTTTGCGACGGTCGAACACACCTGGGTGATTTCATCGCGGCTGATCAATACGGCACGCTTCGGCTTCAGCCGCACGCGCATCGGGCAGGATGTCGAAGCCAATCTGACCGCCTCGCTGCCGCCGTTTGTGCCGGGCCGGGGCATCGTGGGTGACATTGATATTGGCGGCATCCCGCGTTTCGGGCCGCAAAGTTCAGCCGGGCTGCGGCTGACGCAGAATGTTTTCAGCTTCAGCGACGGGCTGGTTTACACGCGCGGCAAGCACCTGCTGAAATTCGGCGGGCTGGCCGAACGTTACCAGGACAACATGCTCAACCCGACCTTTTCGCTGGGCATTTACGCCTTTACCGATCTGAGTAGTTTTCTGAGAAACGTGCCGCGTCAGTTTGTCGGGCTGACGCCGGAGGCGCAGTTTGACCGGTACTGGCGCTTCACGCTGCTCGGTTTTTACGCGCAGGATGATTACAAAATCCTGCCGCGCCTGACGCTCAACCTCGGCCTGCGTTACGAACTGGCCACGCTGCCGCAGGATCGGCGCGACATTGCGCTGCGCCATCCGAGCGACGCCCAATTCACGCCGGGGCCGCTTTATCAGAATCCGACTTATAAAAACATTTCGCCGCGCCTGGGCTTCGCGTGGGATGTGTTCGGTGACGGCAAAACGAGCCTGCGCGGCGGCTACGGGCTGTATTTCAATACCAACAATCAGCAGAACCTGATTGTGACGGTGACCAATCCGCCGGCGACGCCGCGCGTCGTGGTGGCGAACCCGACCTTTCCGAATCCGCCTTTCAATCGCCCGCTCAATGCCATTCGCCCGATTGAATACAATCTGAAAAATCCGAGCCTGAATGTTTACAACCTGAACCTGCAACGGCAACTCTGGTTCGACACGGTGGTGACGATTGGGTATGCCGGTTCGCACGGAGTTCACCTGCTGCGCAACACCGACATCAATCACGCAACTCCGGTTCAGCAGGCCGACGGTTCGTGGTTCTTCCCGAACAGCGCGCCGCGCCCGAATCCGAATTTCGGCGTGATCGAACTCAAGAGAAGCGACGGCGATTCGTCCTACAACGCGGCCATCATCGAGGTGCGCAAACGCTTCAGCCGGGGCCTTGATTTTCAATCGTCGTATACGTTCTCACGGACGATTGACAACACCCAGGCTTCGACATTTTTTTCTGATGCGACCAATGCCACCGTGTCAGCGCTGCCTGAACCGCCGGGCCTGAATTACAACAAGGGGCTGGCCGACTTTCACGCAAAGCACAACTGGGTTTTCAATTTCACGTGGGAACTGCCCTTTGCCAAAGGACTCAAAGGCGCCGCCGGAAAGGTGCTGGATGGCTGGAACCTGATCGGCATCGGCCAGGTGCGCAGCGGCAGCCCGCTGTCTGTGTTCCTGGCCGGCAATCGTTCACAGTCAAAATGGGCGCCATCGGCCAGCCCGCTGGTCGGCCCTGATCGTCCGAGCCTCGCGCCGGGATACACTTATCAAAGCGCCGTCATTGGCCGTCCCGATCAGTATTTTGATCCGAAAGCGTTTGTGCTTCAGCCGTCAGGCACGCTCGGCAACATCGGGCGCAATGCGTTCATCGGCCCGAACCTGCGCACCTTCGACCTCGCCGCCGTCAAGGACACGCAGTTGACCGAACACATCAAGGCGCAGTTTCGCGTCGAAGCCTTCAATCTTTTCAACCGCGCCAATTTCAGCGTGCCAGGCCTGCAGGTCTTCAGCGGAGCGTCGTTCGGCAACAACGCGCCCGACCCGGCCACCGCTGGCAAACTGCCGCCGGTGCTGCCGTCAACGAATGCCGTCTGCACTGCCAATCCGAACGATGCGCGCTGCCTGCCGTCCACGGCCACTGCGCTGTCATCATTCGGCACGATTCGTTCGACCATCACCTCAGCGCGGCAGATTCAGTTCGGGCTGCGCCTGTCGTTCTGAGCAGAAACAGAGAGATAAGTAGAGTAGGGGAGGGATAGCGCCTCCCCCCTCGTCAAACCGGACGTGCGGATTTCCCGCATCCGGCTTTCCTGG
>CAYWDW010000278.1:0-6872 GCA_964457105.1 uncultured Heliobacteriaceae bacterium | reverse complement strand
TTGCAGCGCTGCGCGATCAGTGGGGACGGGCTTATGACCTCAGCCTGAGCGCGAGCGGCACGTTCTGGCAGATCAATGTGCGCAGCAGCGGCGAGAACGGAAAGTTTGAGCCGGATCACGTGTGGCCTTCTGACGATTTCAATGTCTGGTCAGCCACGATTGATTACTTCGCTGATTCGCGGACGCGCATTGACGCCGCGCTCAGCAGTTATTTCAGGGCAACCGGGATGTTTCCTGAAAAGGACGATGAACTGCGCGCCGCAATGAACGCGAATAACATCGCCTTCGATCAGTGGCGCGACCCCTGGGGCGGCAGTTATGACGTGGTTTTTTCCAGCGTGTTTCGTTATGCCGGCCGCGTGGTGATTCGTTACACCGAAGCCGCGAAAAAGAAGACGGAGATCAGCCCGGTCACGCAGCGCATCAATGTCATCACCCTGCGCAGTCGCGGCGCTGACGGCAAAGAGGGCACGCCCGATGATTTCACCGTCGCTGAATTCACGCGCCTGACCGCTGAACAGACCAGTTTCAATGCGCAGCCGCAAACCGGCAGCGGCGGCCCTGTGCTGTCAGGCGCCGGAGCCATCAGCGGCGTGATTACCGACGCTTCAGGCGCCGCCGTAACTGGCGTGACGGTCAAGGCGACGAACAAAATTTCGTTGCAGACTTTTCAGGCCGTGACCGACAGCGAAGGCCGTTACCTGATTCGCGCGCCAGGCGGCAGATACGATGTGCGCTGTGACGCGGCGGGTTTCAAAAGCATGATCGTCAGCGATGTGCCGGTGCAATCGTCAGGCCTGGTTGAAGTGAAAATCACGCTGGAGGTCGGTGCGGTCAGTGAAGCAGTCACCGTGACAGGCGGCAGCGTACAGCTTCAAACTGCCGCCAGCACTGCCGCAGTGACGGAAAAGCAAGTGGCGAGCCTGCCGCAGACCGGCAGGGTTGCAGTGACAAGCAAAGCCGCAATCTCGACGCCGCGCCTGCGTGAACACTTTCAGGAAACGCTGGTCTGGCATCCGTCGCTTGAAACCGACCGGCAGGGCCGCGCTCATTTGAAATTCAAACTCGCCGATAACATCACCACCTGGAAACTGAAAGTCATCGGCTCAACTGTGGACGGTGAAATCGGGACGGCTGAACAGGAGTTTCTCGCCTTTCAGCCTTTCTTTGCGGAACACGATCCGCCGCGCGTGCTGACCGCCGGCGATGAAATCGCGCTGCCGGTCGTGCTGCGCAACTACCTCGACAAGCCGCAGACGGTCGAAGCCCGAATCAAACCGGAAGCGTGGTTCACATTGCTCAGCCCGGCGCGCACCCGCGCCATCGTCAAAGCTGGCGATGCGGCAAATGTGATCTTTGACTTTCGCGCGGCGACGGCGGTCAAAGACGGCAGGCAGCGCATCACGGCCATTGGCGGCGAAGCGAGCGACGCCATCGAAAAGCCGGTCAGCGTTCATCCCGACGGCGAAGAGATCACGCAAACGGCGAGCGATGTCTTCACGACTGCGGGGCAACTGAATGTCAGCGTGCCTGCCGATGCGATCAAAGGTTCAGTCACTGCTGAACTGAAAATTTATCCGAACCTGATGGCGCACGCGCTCGAAGGCATCGAAGGCATTTTGCAGCGGCCTTACGGTTGCGGCGAACAGACCATCTCTTCGACTTATCCGAACGTGATGGCGCTGCGTTATCTCGGCGGGCAGGACGAACGAATGCCCGCCGTGGCGGCAAAGGCGCGGCGTTATGCCAGGGCCGGTTACGAACGGCTGCTCGGTTATCGCGCGGCGAGCGGAGGCTTCAGTTACTGGGGCAGAGGCGAGGCCGACCTGGCGCTGACGGCTTATGCGCTGCGGTTTCTGCGCGACGCCAGCGAATTTGTCGAAGCCGACGAGGCCGTGCTGAATCAGGCTCGCGCGTGGCTCATCCGGCAGCAGCAGCCTGATGGCCGCTGGATCGCGCAGGCCTGGTCGAACACCGAAGACACGCGCCGCACCGCAATGACGACGGCATTCATCGCCCGCGTGCTGGCGCAGCAAAGCCGCATCGCGCCGCCCGACAAGGCGGCGGCTGAATCGCTCAAACGCGCGCTTGATTACCTGGCGCAGCGGACGGATGAGATTGACGAGCCTTACCTGATCGCTTCGTTCGCGCTGGCGGCGATGGATGCGAATGACACCGAACGCGGCGCAAAGGCCGTCAGCCGCCTGCGTGCGCTCGCGCGCGAAGAAGCCGGGACCAGTTACTGGTCGCTCGAGTCAAATACGCCGTTTTATGGCTGGGGCCTGGCCGGGCGAATTGAAACAACTGCGCTGGCCGTGCAGGCGCTCAGGCGCGACACGGCGACGCGGGCACACAGCGACGCCGCGAAAAACAATGAACTCGTCAATCGCGGATTGCTGTTTTTGCTGCGCCACAAGGATCGTTACGGCGTCTGGCTTTCGACCCAGGCGACGATCAATGTGCTGGAGACGCTGATTGAATTGAATGATGTGGAGGTGCGAGGCGATGCGGGCGGGCAGGCCGAGGTGTTCGTCAACGGGCAGCGCATCGGCGCGGTGACGATGCCGCCCGGCCATCAGTTGAGCAGTCCGCTGACCGTTGATCTTTCACCATTTCTCAGTCCGGGAGATCACCGCATTGAAATTCGGCGCGCCGGCCCTGCGGTGCAGGCTTCGGCGCAGCTTGTCGCCACGCATTACGCGGCGTGGAAGCCTTCAGTCAGCGGACAGACAGAAAACTTCAGGCCTGGTGATACAGGCGCGCTCAAATTCGCGGTCAGCTACGACCGTGCCGCAGCAAAGCCCGGCGATGAAATCACCTGCCGCGTGGCGGCTGAACGCATCGGGCATCGCGGTTACGGCATGCTGCTCGCTGAAATCGGCCTGCCGCCGGGCGCGGATGTTGATCGGGCTTCGCTCGAACAGGCGATGAAGCAGTCAGGCTGGGAACTCAGTCAGTACGACGTACTGCCTGACCGCGTGATCGTTTATTTGTGGCCGCGCGCAGGCGGGACGAAATTTTCGTTCACCTTTCGCCCGCGTTACGGCATCAGGGCGCAGACCGCGCCCTCACTGCTCTATGATTATTACAATCCCGAAGCTCACGTGGTCATTGCGCCGACGCGGTTCGTCGTCAGGTAGTTGTGTGAAAAGTGTGCAAATAAAAGTCGAACAGATTCAGCCGCTCCACAATTCATGCGGCGCGTGTGGAGTGCGGCGAGTTCTCGCCGCTGTGCTTTCGAGGAAAACAAAACGGCGAGAACTCGCCGCACTCCACACGCGCCGATTTATGCACAGGCTTCAGTTATTTGGTCTTCCCGGTTTTCAGGCCGGTCACTGTGACCCGGCCATTGCTGGCGAGTTCGATGGTTCCTTCCCTGGTTTGCAGGTTGTCGCGGGCATCAAGTTCCTGTAGTTCAAAACGACCCCGGTTGCCTTCCATTTTCAGGATGACAGGCAGCCTGCCGCGAATGTTTTCGCGCACGGGCGTGAAGTAATCGCGCCTTGCCGGATCCCAGGAATTGATCTTGACCCGGTCAAAATCCTCCTTGCCGCTGCGATCCTTGTCATCCGGGAAGATCTCTTTTTCAAACACCAGCCAGGCCCCGCCCGAACGTCCGGCGTCGTCGGTGACGGTGCCGATTTTCTGCCAGCCGACGATGCGATAGCCGGCAGAGGCATAAGAGCTGATCTCGTCAGGAATGTTGAATTGCAGCGAACCGCCGTAAACCCATCCGGCAGGCAGCACCTGGTTGTCTTTGACGCGCACCTTGTACCAGTCGTCAAATTTCTGCTCGGTGTCCTGATCCTCGTTGTCGTCGGTGGTGCTGCTTTTGTTGTCAAGGCTGGCCGGGCGTGGTTTGCGTTCGCGTCCGATGATTTCAAAAACGGTGCCTGGCGCGAGCCTCGTCACGGCATTGTCGTCAGAAGCGCGGTCAGGTGTGAGGCGCAGTTTGAGGTAGGCTTTTGATTCGACCAGCGCCTGGGCCGGAATGTCTTTGGCCTGCTCGGCCAGTTTGCGCAGGCTTTCAACCACGTCCTCGCTGACCAGAAACCGCGCATCGGCCCAGCCGTCCTGTCCGTCCGGCCCGCGCAACCTGGCCCAGCTTCTGCCGCCTTCTTCGCGGCGTTCGACAATCGTCACCTTGTCGCCGTTTTTCAGATCTCCGACCGGCTTTGAAACCCTGGCCGTGCTGCTGAGCAGCGTCATCCGCGCCGACACGACATAGGCCGTCTCGGTGCCGATGCCAATCCTGGAGCAGCCCGCCAGCAGCAGCGCCGCCGCCATCAGCAGCCACAACACACAATCATCCACGGCAACCGGGCGCCATCGTTTCAGCAGCATAGATTTTCCTTGTCAGACAGAGTTGATGAACCGGAAGACTCAGGGGGCTGGCAGGATGGTACATCCAGCAGCGGCCTCCGGCAACGGCGAAGAAGTGGGCAGTGATTAGTAGTTAGTGGTTAGTGGTTGGTGGTTAGTGAAGAGTGAAGAGTGAAGAGTGGAAGAGCCGACGATTATCCGTACTTTTCACTGATCGCTTTCCACGCTTCACTAACCACTAACCACTAACCGCTAACCACTAACCACTGTCCACTTCTTCACTGCGGTTTGGCGAACGGCGTGATGCGGTCAATGCTGGCTTTGAGATCAGCATTGGTGCGCCCGCCCGCTTCGTAAGCCCGCGTGTAGGCGGTCAGCGCGTCGTTGTAGCGGCGCATGCTTTCATACACGTAACCCAGATAGGTCAGCGTGTTGACATCGTTCGGGGCCAGTTTGTCGGCGCTCTCAAACATCTGCGCGGCGCGCGGCCACGATTTGTTCTGCGCGTGCGCGAAGCCGAGATTGAAATAGAGCGCGGCAGTCGGCTGTTTCGTCAGTTGCAGCGCGCGGCTCAGCGTCAGTTCGGCGTTGGTGTATTTTTTGGCCGCGAGGTAAGCGCGCCCGAGCAGTTCGGTCGAAGCTGCATCGTCACGCACGGCCTTGAGCTGTGTGGCCGTGCGAATCGCTTCGTCATTGAGCGTGATCGCCCGGCGCCCATTGGTTTCATTGCTGCTGCGGCGCAGCAGCGTTTCAACCAGCAGCGTCATCATTTCAACGTTGCGCGGCGCGACGGCCACGCCGCTGCGCAGCGCGTCGGCAGCGCCGTCCAGATTGCCCGCACGAAATTGCAGAATGCCCAGGTAATACCACGAATCAGCATCCTTCGGGTCCAGCTTTACCGCCGAACGAAACGCGGTCACGGCCTCATCGGTGCGGTTGAGATTGGCATAAGTCACCCCGAGCATATAAAAATTCGCGGCCTGATCGGGCTGCTGTTTCGTCGCATTCTCAAAGTAGCTGAGCGCCTGGTCATATTTTTTCAGCGCAATGTAAGCGCGACCCAGCACCGCGAGCGCATCGGCATCGGTGCGCCCGTCGGCGCGCTTGAGTTCAATGGACTTTTCAAGCGGCGCAATGGCCTGCTCATATTCCTTGAGCTGATAATGGGCCAGGCCGATGTATTTCCAACTGTCGGCGTGATTGGGAAACTCTGCGACGACTTTTTTGAATTCCTCAATGGCGGCGCGGTACTGGCCCTGCGTATAAAGCGACACGGCCTTTTCCCAGTCATACCCTTCGGCCAGTGCGGTCACACTGAGCGCGGCGGCCAGCAGCAAAGCTGTCATGATGGTGCAAACTCTTTTCATAAACTGCCTCTTCTGATGGATAGTCGCCTGCCCGGCGGAACACGCTGCGGACTGCCACGCAGACAGGCGCGCAGCCTTTGGAAGCAACCGCCCGAATGATGGTTGCATCATCCGGCCATCGGTCATGAACGCGCTCTTAATCAGCAGGGGACATTAAATTGTGATCCGCGCAGGGGGCTGGCACAAGCTTACCAGCGATGGAGAAAAAAATGCCAGCCGATTGAGTGGCTCTCCGTCACGGAAAGGTCTGACTGATTGTGAGTGGAGATTGAAAATCTGTCGTTGACTAGAATCCGGCTTGAACTGAGGCGACGGATCGAAGCGGATCAAATCAGCCTCAATCCGTCGCCTCAGTTCAAGCCGCGTTCGATGCGGCCTGCTGTTTTCAACAACTCCCTGAACGGTGAGCGAACCGAGCGGGCTGTTGATTGTCAGGAGAGATCACGACGATTGGCAATGGCGTGCAGGGCAACCGGGCGCTGAGACAGTCCGCGAGCGCGAGCGAGCGCCCGAACATTGGGACGCGGGGGCGCTCGCTCACACTCGCCTGCTGGACCAGTAATTTTCGATTTAGAAATTGATTCTGGCCACAAACTGAATCAGTCTGCCGCCCGGATCGTTGGTGGTTGAAATGTCCTGATAGGCGCTCGTCACGCGGCCAAACGCGCCACCGGCAAAGCCGCCGGCTGTGGCGACGTCAACCGCCGCGCTGCCGCCCACCAGAAAGTTGATGTTATTGAACGCATTCAGAAATTCAGCGCGGAACTCGAAGTTGCTGCCTTCCGTGATCCGCACTTTCTTGACCACGCTCAGATCAAAGCGGACGAACTTCGGCCCTTCGACGATCAGGTTGGAAAATCCGCACTGACCGGTGAAAGCCTGCACACAGCCGCGACTGTTGGCCGGCGCGAGATACCGGCCCGTCGGCGCGCCGAGTGAACCGTAACCGGTCGCGCTCGTGGCCGAGACGTTGAAGGCGCGGCGCGTGTTCAGAATGACATCGTCGGGCAGGAAGGTGACGGTCTGATCCGGGTTCTTGCGGATTTTGATCGCGTCCTGCAATTCGCCGCGCGTCATTCCAACGAGTTGCACGTTGCCGAACTGAAACGGCCTGCCGCTTTGAATGCGCGATGTGCCGTGAAATTCCCAGCCGCCAAGCACTCGTTCAGCCAGGGCGTTGGC
>CAYWDW010000277.1:2815-6889 GCA_964457105.1 uncultured Heliobacteriaceae bacterium | reverse complement strand
CTTATTTGTTTCAGGTGGGATTTTATGATTTAAACCCAGCAGATGGCGCTCTTTGAAGACTGTCTGCCGATCAGAGTTGAGGCAGTGCTGGCGATGTATCCGCTGCACTCGCTGACCAAGAGCGGAAAGATTGATCCGATTCATATTGAGCGGCGGAATCAGGAAGGTCAGCTTGATCTGCTCTGGAAGGTCAGCCCCTCGCAGGATTATGGTTCGCCGGGCATTCTCAGTTATCAGCTTGATAACCTGGTCATCAATCGCCGCATTTACGAATCAGGCAAGCCGGTTCCGCACATGATCAAACTCGGCAGCCTGCGTGAACTGTGCGATGAACTTGGGATGGAAGCGAGCGGGCAGAACGCGGCGCTGATCAAGCAGGCGCTGGCCAGAAACGCCGGCGCCACGATTACCTGCAAGCTCACCTTTCGGACTCACGATGGCAAGGAGAGCGAACTGGAGCAGGTCTTTTCACGCTACAGCGTAGTCTTTACAGGCAAAAAACTTCCGAACGGGAAAAAAGCTGACGGGGTTTATGTCCTGCTCAACTCGATCTATCACCATTTTCTGTCCGAGGTGATGTACCGCAATCTTGACGTTGGCTATATGAAATCACTGGCTCAACCGTCGGCTCAGCGATGGTATGAATGGGTCAGCTACAGAATGCACGGAGCCATCAGCCAGGGTAATTCCCGTGTCACCGTCAGATACTCGGAGTTTTGTGAATGCGCCCCGCTCAAAAGGCAGAGCAGGGACAAGAGTTTTTACAACCAGATGGGCGCGATTCATAAGCCGCATCTGGAATCAGGCTATCTCTCGAAGGTGGAATTCACGAAGGTGGCCGATGCCGAAGGCCGCACCGACTGGCTGATTCATTACACTGCCGGGATTCGCGCGCGCAATGAATATCACCTGAGCAGGCGCAGGGAAGCGGCGCGGAATGAAGGCCGGCTGGATGCAGTGCTGATCGAAAAGAGTCTGCTTTCGACTGACCTGATGCCGGAAAAAGAGACGGCTGAAATCGGGCTGAAGGAGACAGCGGAAGCACACATCAGCAAACGCAGAAACAGAAAAACAGTCCAGTCGAAAACGAAAGGGAAGGACGCCGTCAGCACAGATCACTGATTCGATAACCAGCAACAGAAAGACCTGAAACGGACTGAAAACTTTCGCGAGTTGATCCGTTTCAGGTCTGATTTCAACCAGCCGCTTTGGCGGCGACGTGGTGGTCTGCCAGTGGCAGGCAATTGCATTGTAGCCCACCTCGTCTGCGTGTCAAGCTGCGGCTGTCAGGGGGATTTATGTCCGCACAAGCCCTGCGTGTGGTCAGGCAGACCACGCTGCGCGACCAGCAGAAACACGTTCGTTTTTTACAGATTGACAATGACATTGCCGACCTGCTGACCAGTCGGGAAGCCACGCGCGTTTCGACCTGCCTGCACAATGTCTACACGCGCATGAAGCTGGCGCTGCGAAAGCATCAGAGCCAGCCCGGCGTGCTGCGCATTGAAGGCGTCACCAGAGACGGCCAATACCTCACGCCCTGGGAACACCTCAGGGAAATCACTCAGGTCAGCAACGCCACGCTGTCAAAATGTCTCGATTACCTGGAAGAGCAGGGAATCATCGGGCGACGCTCGCATTACCGTAATGGCCTGCCGATCCTGATCTGGTTCAATTACGCTGAAAGCTCCGTCATCAGTGATGAATCCGCCCGGTCATCTCAGCCTGCACGGTCATCAGCCAGGACAGCTTCGCCAGGCCAAAAAAATTTGCGCCTCGTCAAAGCTTCATCAGCGCTGGCTGATACTTCACCTGGCGCAGCTTCCTTTAGTGGTAATTTCAATCCAACACTGAATCAAGAAATTGTATGCGCGGCACCTGACTGTGCCGCGACTGAAAGAACCACTGAACTTCGCAACGACCCTGACGCGGATGGCACAGGTTCGCTGGCTGCGCGACAACACGACTCCGGCAATGCAATGCAGCCACCTGCAACGAATCCTGCCGAAATCAGGCCGCCTGCCGATCTCGGCAGTGTGATCGAATCAGTTCTGCATCAGACCGTCAGCCGCAGTCTCAGTGACGCGGTCAACGAATTGACACAGCAAACCGCCGCGACCATTCACGAAAGCAAGCGGCAACTACTCGAAGCCATCTGGGGCGCCAGCGAAAATCTGCACACACACCTTGAGCGCAGCACTGCCCAGGCCAGTCGCATCGGTTCCGCTGAAGCCTTCAGAACCGCACAAAGACAGGGCTGGATCCGCAGGCCCGTCAGCAATGCCCAGGTCGGCGCGCAGCCGATCACGCCACCCGCAGCCGATCAATCGCCTGACTCAGGCCGACAGTCTGCCGCAATGAATCCTGACAAGGTTCAGGCGGCGATTGATTACGGCGTGATGTTGTGCAGACTTCAGACCTCGGCGACACCGGAGCTGATTCTTGCAAGGTGGATGGAAGAGGCTGACTTTGCGCTGACCACAGGTGAGTATGAACAGATCATCGCTGGCATCCGCGCGCAACTCGGCAGGGAAGGGCAGGGAACTCAATGATGAACGGACTGACAGCGCGCTGCGCGGGTTCAATCCGGCAGGCCGGTCACGCGAATGCCGGTGTGCGCCTTGTAGCGAATGTTCAGGCCGATGAGCAGCGCGGTCAGGGATTCAACGATGCGCGAACTGGCGAGCAGTCCGGCATCCACGAAACGACAGCCAGGAATGGCCTCCACGAGCGGACGCAGGCGGGCTTTGGCATCTTTTTTATCGCCGCACACCAGGATGTCGCAGTCAACCGAATGCGACAAATCGCTGAGCGCGTCGGCTCCGACACTGTGAAAGGCCGACACAACATCAACTCCGGCAGGCGCAAGTTCAGCGGCCTGTTCGGCTGCCGATCCGGCCCACACGCCCAGCACGCGCGTCGGCTTGCCACCGACAGCAGGTTCCAGCGGAACCGTCACATCAACCAGCAATGCGCCTAGTTGCAAACCGCCGGTGATACTTTTAAGCGTCGCGATCTGTGCGGCGAAGGGCACAGTCAGCACGACGATTGAACTTTGCGCGGTGGCTTCATCGTTGGCGGCTCCGGTGACACTGACTGCGCCGCCAAGTTCAGCTTTGATTTCATCCGCCGCTGTGGCCGCGCGGGCCGCGTCGCGTGATCCAACAATGATGTGATAACCGGCTCTGGCCCAGCGCAGCGCCAGTCCGCGCCCCTGATCGCCCGTGCCACCGATGATTGCAATTTTTTCTTGGGTCATAATTGTTCCTGCTGTCAATTCGA
Organism: uncultured Heliobacteriaceae bacterium; assembly: GCA_964457105.1. Classification (GTDB taxonomy): domain Bacteria; phylum Acidobacteriota; class Blastocatellia; order RBC074; family RBC074; genus DASRDU01. The sequence goes on along the minus strand of CAYWDW010000277.1, from coordinate 3,607 downwards.
CTTTTCGCTGGTGCCCCTGAACAGCGCCTTCCAGTTCCACTGCCGCACGCGCATCAGCTTCGGACTCCAGCGCTCCAGCAGTTCATAAGCAACAGGCGTCAGCAGCAGCGTCAGCAGCAGGCAGAACAACTGCCCGCCGATAATTGTGACGGCGATGGCCGAACGCTGCGCGCTGCCAGCGCCGCGCCCGAACGCCGTCGGAATCAGACCGGCAATAATGGCAAACGTCGTCATCAGAATCGGACGCAAACGCGCGCGGTCAGCCTGCAAAATCGCTTCGCGCACGGGCAGCCCTTCAGCGCGCAGGTGATTGGTATAGTCCACCTGCAGGATCGCGTTCTTTTTGACGATGCCGAGCAGCAGCAGCACGCCGAGCGTACTCCATAAATTCAGCGTGCGGCCCGTCAGATACAGCGACAGCAGCGCAAACGGCACGCTCAGCGGCAGCGCCAGCAGAATGATGAACGGATGCGTGAAGCTCTCGAACTGCGCGGCCAGCACCATGTACATAAAGACGACGGCCAGCAGAAAAGCCATTATCAGGTTGCTCGTCGTCTCGTCCAGCGCCTTCACATTGCCGCCGAAAAAGTAGCGATAGCCCGGCGGAAGATTGAGCTTTTGCAGCGTCTGGTTAATGTCATTAACGGCCTCGCTCAGCGGTTTGTCAGGCGCGTTGGAAACGAAGATGGGAATGTTGTACTGACGATTGAAGCGATTGATGCGCGACGGGCCAAGCCCGCGCGAAATGTCGGCCACGTTGTCAATGCGCACCTGTTCAAGCTTGCTCGACGG
>CAYWDW010000277.1:0-2805 GCA_964457105.1 uncultured Heliobacteriaceae bacterium | reverse complement strand
TGGCACCATCAGGCGCGCCAGAATGTCGCGGTCGCTGCGCTGCTTTTCGTCGAGCATGATCTTGACCGGGTACTGCTCGCCGGCTTCGCGGTAAGTCGTGATCTGATCTTCGCCGCTCATCAGCAGCCGCACGGCGCTTGCCACGTCCGTCGCGCGCACGCCCAGTTCAGCCGCGCGGGCGCGATCCAGCGTGACGCGCAATTCAGGACTCGCAAAAAAGAATGAAGGTTCGGAACTGACGATGCCCGGCAATGCGCGGATTTCATCGCCTGCGCGCCGCGCCAGTTCGCCCAGCTTGTCGAGTTCCGGGCCGAGCAGTTGCACCTGAATCGGAAAGCCCATTGATTCGCCGCCGCCCAGGGCCGACGGAAAGGACATCTTCTGCCGCGCCTGCGGAAGCTGATCGAAAATTTTGCGCGCGACATTGGCCACCTCAACGCTGCTCACGTTGCGCTGATCGAGGTCAACCAGATTGGGCGTGAAATGGACGTGATTGAGTCGGTCAGATGACAGCGTCAACAGGTGCTTCAGCGCCGGCAGCTTTTGCAGCTTCGGTTCAGCCTCGTCCACAAACCTGTTCAGCCCGGCCAGCGACAGGCCTTCGGGCAGATCAACGTGAATCGTGAATTCGCCCTGATCGTCATTCGGAATGAAATCGCGCCCGACCATCCGGCTGAGCGGAAAGGTCGTGGCAAAGACCAGCACGCTGACGCCGACAATCACCCAGGGATGATCAAGCGACCAGTTCAGCAGGCGTTCATAACGATGCTCGAACCAGGTGAAGAAAGCCGTCTGCTTCGACAGCTTCACTTCGTTTGCATCGCGGCGCAAAAAGCGCGCGCCCAGCATCGGCGTCAGCGTGAACGAGACGAGCAGCGACACCATAATCGCGCAGGTCATCGTCCAGCCGAACGAACTCAGGTAACGTTGCGCGTACCCGGTCATAAAAGCGATCGGCACAAAGATCACCACCAGGCTGAGCGTCGTCGCCGTCACCGCCATGGCCACTTCCTTCGTGCCTTCAATCGCGGCCTGCATCGGCGACCGGTGCAGTTCTTCAAGGTGCCGGAAGATGTTTTCAAGCACCACAATTGCATCGTCAATCACAATGCCGACCGCCAGCGTCAGCGCGAGCAGCGTCATGTTGTTGAGCGTGAAGCCGGCCATCCGCATCAGCGTGAAGGTCGCAATGATCGAAGCCGGAATCGCCAGCGACGAAATCAGCACCGCGCGCCAGTTGCGAATAAAGAGCAGAATAATCAGGCTCGCCAGCAGGCTGCCGAGCAGCAGATGTTCCTGCAAAGCGGCAATCGAAGCGCGAATGAACTGTGACTGATCGCTGATGATCGTCATCGTCAGATCGGCGGGCAGCGTCGGGCGCAGCTTGTCCAGCTTGTCACGCACCGCATCAACGACCCTGACGGTATTGGTTCCTGACTGCCGACGCACCTGCAAGGTCACTGCCGGTTTGCCGTCCAGCCGGGCAAAGCTGCGCGGCTCCTTGTAAGCGTCTTCGACGTGACCGAGGTCCGAGACTTTCAGCGGCGCGCCGTTGGCGGTTGACACGATCAGGTCGCTGAATTCGCGCACCACATCGAAACGTCCCATCGTGCGCACGGCCAGTTCTTCAGCGCCCTGATAAAGCCTGCCGCCGGGCGCTTCGATGTTTTCATTTTGCAGCGCGCGCGCCACCTGGTTGACGGTGACGTGATGGCTGTTGAGCTTTTCGGCGTCGAGCAGAATCTGAATTTCGCGGTCGCGCCCGCCAACAATATCAATCGCGGCCACGCCGTCCACGGTCTGCAACGTGCGCTTGATCTGTTTGTCGGCAATCTCTGTGATTTCGCGCAAACCGCGCGGGCCGCCCACCACCAGGGTGATGATCGGATCGGATTCAGGATCGGCTTTGGTGATGACGGGCGGCTCAGTGTTGGGCGGCAGCTTGCCCATCGCCAGCGCGACCTTTTCGCGCACGTCCTGGGCGGCGTCTTCCATTTTGCGATCAAGCGCGAACCGGCAGGTGATGCGGGCGAGTCCGTCCATGGACCAGATTTCCATTTCATCCAGGCCGCTGACGCTGCTGATCTGTTCTTCAACGGGCAGCACAATCTGACTGGTCACTTCGTCAGGACTCGCGCCGGGCAGCCTGATCCGCACGTTGACGATGGGCGGATCAGCTTTCGGAAAGAGGTCCACGCCAAGATCCATAAACGAAAAGATGCCCAGCACGACCAGAAACATCATCAGCATGGTCGCAAAGACAGGGCGACGGACACAGACTTCGGCTAGCGTCATTCGTCTTGACCTCCTGGTTGAGCAGAGCCGGAAATTGCGCTGGGTGTGCGGTGCCGCAGGCGTCAGCGAGCATGGCGTCAGCGCGCGTTTTTGGCAAGCTCTGCGCCTGCCGTCACTCGGAATTCAGCAGTCGGCAGTCAGCACTCGGCAGTGCTTTGGGCAGGCTCTGCGCCTGTCACGCGAATTTTTGCGCTGCGCTCGTGAGGACGGCAACAAGCGGCAGGGGATTGATTGCGCGCATGGCGGGCAGGTTTGTTTTCCGGCCTCAAATCAGCCTTCGTATACCACCATCTCCACGCCGGAAACGTTATAGCGGATCTCGGTAAAGGCGCTGACGTCGGTCAATTCCTTGCACGCGGCGCTCAAATAGATTTTGCCCTTCCGGCCTTTGTCCTGCGCCATTTTCGAGGCCACATTGACGGGCATTCCGGCAATGTCTTTGCCGCCTTCGGCCAGATCGAACACCAGCACCGACCCGACGTCTATGCCCATCCGACAAGCCACGCCTTC
>CAYWDW010000276.1:0-6890 GCA_964457105.1 uncultured Heliobacteriaceae bacterium | reverse complement strand
GTCCCGCCTGCCTGTGTTTCAATAAAGACTACTTTCGCGGAGTACAGGCAGGCGGGACGCCTGCGCTCCTTGTTTCGCTCCTTGCGCTCCTTGTTATGCTTGTTGTGTTCCGGTGAAGCTGCTTGACAAAATTCCGGTGCAAAATAGAATGCGCCTGCACCAGAAGTTTCAGGTCAGCGCGCAGTCTTCATCAGCTATGTCAAAACGAAAAACCAATTCGGTGGGCGGTCTGAGTACGGGCATTGACAACACGCGGCTCGATGTCGTGGTCACGCAGGAAGGCGGCGATTCGGTGGTTACGCTGCAACTGAGCACGTGGAGCGACCTCGGCGGCGGCTGGCAGGTGGAAAAGACTATTCCGCTTGCCGCGCGGCAACTCGGCCAGTTGCAGCGCCTGCTGGCCCAGGCCCGCTACGCCATTGCCGACCATCAGCCCGGAGCCGAACAACCCGGCCAGGTCATCCCGATTGGCACGCACCGGCCTGCCACGCCTTCATTGCCCGCCGCACCCGCCAGACGCAAAAACAGAAAAGCGGCGAACTGAACATTGCCGTCCGCCGCTGCTGGCTCACCTGATCATTCCCCTGACACTCGCAGGCTTCAGGAACCTGGCTACTTATGCTGCTGCTGCGCCAGTTTGAGCGCCTGCGTGGTGACGTAATATTTGGCGATCATATTCGGCACTTCCCAGGCAGGGAGTTTCTTTTCGCTCAGGAAGCGCAGGTATTTGGCGGCGACCTGGCTGAAGTGCGATTCGTGGCCGTCGCGGTATTTGTCGGGAATCGTCACCTGCCAGCCGTCCTTTGTTGTCTTGAGCGCGATGCCGGGCCACGTCGCCTGCATCTGCTCAATCGCTTTTTTCAGTTCGGCTGCGACGGCGGCTTTCTGCGCGGGCGCGGTCGCGGTGACGTAAAGTTCGGGGCGGTAGTTTTCTTCTTTGCCCTGGCGAATGGTGACGATGGCTGTGGTGCCTTTCATCACCGAAAAGTGCGTGTCGCCTGCGCCTTCAGGAGCCTGGTAATTCCAGACTACGGAAGTTTTCGCGTGGACGCCTTTCACTTTGAAAGTCATCTCGCCATTTGAATACAGCGGCAGCACGCCCTGTTCATCGAGCTTTCCGCGCAGGAAGTCAGGGAAATCAGCCAGCCCGGTGACTTTCGCAAACTGATCTTTCGTGACTGTCGTCGGCCAGCGTCTGGCTTTGAGCAGCGCGATGTCGCTGATTTCAATCTGCTGTTCAGGAAAGCATTCCCAGAAGACCAGATCAACCAGGTGCGTCGTCACGTCAACGATGCCTTCGCCCTGCTGCGCGGTGTCGAAATACCAGCCGGGCCGTTGCAGCGGTTTGCCCGCCACATACTTGAACAGATGATGCACGCTCTCTTTCGTGACCGAAGGATTGTCGGGCGTGCCTGGCTGAAGCTGACCGAAGACCGCCGCATTGCTGGCCAGCGCCTTTTGCAGCATCGTCGTGATTTCGTACCGCTCGGTCATAATGTCGTAAAGCAGCACGTTGTTTTTTGCGGCTGAACTGAAGGCCGCCTTCAGCAGTTCGAAGCCCTTTTCATCGGTACACATCGGCTTGTCGGCCAGCACGTTCAGACCGGCGTCAACGCTGGCCTTGATGTATTCGGTCTTTTTGCGATTGTTGCCCGCGATGACGACGACGTTGCCGGGTTTGTCGGCAATCATCTTTTCCAGATAGTCATTGCCGCGATAAACCTTCTCGTCCCATCGGGTCGGTTTGTCAGCGCGCGTGTTGAAGCCTTCGATGCGTTTGAGATGTTCGTTCAGGTCGAAGCCGTCCGGCGCATAAACATAAACGGTCGGCGACACCTGATCGTTCATCTCCTTCTGCACAAGCGCCGCGTGAAAATGGCCCGGATCAAGCGTCATCAGCGTGAAGGGATGCGTGCCTTTGGCGGCATTCGGCTTGTCGTTCATCGCGGTTTTCTCAGATTCGGTGCGGGCACTGCACGACGCGGTGAGCAGGCAGGCAGCAAGACTCAGAATAATGGACAGACAGTGACGAGGCATAGGCTTTTTTCCTGTTGAGATGGTGATGCAGTTGCGGATTTCCGGTCTGACGTGAGCTACTCTAAAAAAAGCGGTGCCAGGCCGCAAGAGCAGCCTGGCCCGGAAAGTCAGATTTCTCTCGCCCAGCCGGGTCAGTGTGCCTTTGAATTGTGCGTCCAGTGTGGCGAGGTGACCGGAACCCGGCGCTTTGCAAAATCATTGTTCCGGCTTTATCATCCCGGCTTACTTGTCCGGCTTAAAAGCTATCTCTGAGTTCCGCACTCAAAAAAACTACTGAGTTACAGCCGCGCCTGGGCGGCTTTTTGCTGCCGCGCGGTGAATGAGGACCGCCGACTGACGAAGGAGAATAATGGCAGAACAATTCGATGTGACTGTGATCGGGGCCGGGCCGGGTGGTTACACGGCGGCCATTCGCGCGGCCCAGGTGGGGCTGAAAACCGCTATCGTCGAACGCGACAAGGACCTCGGCGGCACCTGCCTGCTGCGCGGCTGCATTCCGACCAAGGAATACCTGCACTCGGCGCATGTGGCCGATACGATGCGGCACGCTGATGAATTCGGCTTTGAAATCAGCGACTGGAAGGTGAATTTCGGGAACGTCTACAAACGCAAGAACAGGATCGTCAGCCAGCTTTCCAAAGGCGTCGAGTTCCTGATGAAGAAGAACAAAATCACGGTCTTCAAGGGACAGGGCACGCTCGCGGGCACAGGCAAAGTCAGCGTGACCGGCGCTGACGGCAGTACGCAGACGATTGAAACGAAGCACATCATCATTGCCACCGGCTCGGCTCCGCGCCTGCTGCCGGGCCTCGCAGTCCAGGCTCCGCGCGTGGTGACAAGCGATGAACTGCTCGAACTACAGCAGGTGCCGAAATCAATGGTCGTGCTGGGCGCAGGCGCGGTCGGCGTCGAATTCGCTTCGGTCTTCAATCATTTCGGCAGCGAAGTGACGGTGATGGAACTGCTGCCGCGCATCGTGCCGATTGAAGACGAGGAAGTCTCGAAGGAACTGGCCCGCGTGTTCAAGAAACGCAAAATCGGTGTCATGGCCGACACGCGCTTTCAGTCAGCGAAAGTCAATGACGGCGATGTTGAGATCACTTACACCGACAAGAACGGCAAGGAAGGAAAGATCAGTTGCGAAACGCTGCTCGTCGCGGTGGGCCGTCGTCCGGTGACTGACGGGCTGGGCGTTGAAGGCACGCGGGTTGAAATGGAGCGCGGCTTTATCAAAGTGGATGAATTCTATCGCACCGGCGAACCGAACGTTTACGCCATCGGCGACGTGATTCCGACGCCGCAACTGGCGCACGTCGGAGCGAAGGAAGGCTGCGTCGCGGCGGAACACATTGCCGGCAGGAATCCGCATCCGATCAATTACCTGCACGTGCCGAACTGCACTTATTGCGAACCCGAAATCGGCAGCGTCGGTTACACTGAAGCAAAGGCGAAAGAACAGGGCTATGAAATCAAAGTCGGCAAGTTTCCGTTCTCGGCGCTCGGCAAGGCCAAAATCCTGGGCACCACGGATGGCTTCGTCAAAGTGATTGCCGAAGCGAAATATGATGAAGTCCTCGGCGTTCACATCATCGGCCCGCACGCGACCGACCTGCTGGCCGAAGCCTGTGTCGCCATGGGCCTGGAAGCCACTGCCGAAGCGCTCGGCCACATCATGCACGCGCATCCGACGCTCTCGGAATCGGTGATGGAAGCCGCCGAAGCGGTGCATGGTCTGGCGATCAATTTCTGAGATCAAAATGAAAATGTCCGCGAAGCCGCGCCAGTATTCACGAAATGAAATGCCAAAGCTTCGTGCTGCTTCGTGGAAGTTCTGTTGAGGAGAACGAAATAATGGCTACAGATGTGCTGATGCCTCAGATGGGCGAATCAATTGCTGAAGGCACGATTGTGCGATGGCTCAAAAAAGTTGGTGACACGGTGCAGAAGGACGAACCGCTCTTTGAAATTTCAACCGACAAGGTGGACGCCGAAATTCCGGCGACAGAGAGTGGCACGCTGCTGGAGATTCTGGCGCAGGAGGGCGAAACCATCGGCGTCAACCTGCCGGTCGCGCGCATTGGCGAAGCGGGTGAGGCCGGAGCGGCTGCGCCTGCGACGCCTGCGCCCGTGCCGCAGGCCGATGGTGCCGGTGAACAATCGGCTCCGCCGCCGCCAGTGACCGAAGTGCCGGGCGCTTCGATCACCAACGCGCCGGCGCCGTCGCCTGCTGCGCCGGTCGCAACGGGCGGAGCGACGACCAATGTCATCATGCCGCAACTTGGCGAATCAATCGCTGAAGGCACGATTGTGCGATGGATCAGAAAAGTTGGCGACACGGTGCAGAAGGATGAACCGCTCTTTGAGATTTCAACTGACAAGGTGGACGCCGAAATTCCCGCGCCTGCCGCCGGCACGCTGCTTTCGGTCAACGCGCAGGAAGGTGACACCGTCGCGGTCAACGCGGTCGTCGGCGTCATTGGTGAAGCCGGTGCTGCGCCTGCCGCACAAGCCCCTGCACCGTCCGCGCCTGCGCCCGCTGCGCCTGCGGCTCCGGCTGCCGCGCCGTCGGTTCAGGCCCGAACTGTGGCGGCAGGTGTGCCGGGGTCAGTCGAAGAACTGCGCCGCACGAAATCATCACCGGTCGTGCGCAAAATCGCTGAAGCACATGGCGTCAGCGTGGCCGACGTGCCCGGCACAGGCATTTCAGGGCGCGTGACCAAACAGGACATTCTCAGCTACGTGCAGAACAGACCGGCGGCGCCTGCGGCTCCGGCAGCGCCCGTTGCACTGGCAGCGCCTGTGGCTAAGGTGGCTCCGGCTCCGGCCTCTCCTGCGCCATCTGCTCCGGCGGCGAAAGCTCCCGCTGCGCCGGCTGCGCCCGCACCGCGCGCCTTTGCGCCGGGTGAGCGCGTTCGCGTCGAGCCGATGAGCATGATGCGCCGCAAGATTGCCGAACACATGACGATGAGCAAACACACGTCGGCGCACGTGACGACCTTCTTTGAAGTTGATTTCACGAACATCGCCCGCCTGCGTGATCGCGTCAAGGAAGATTTCAAGGCGCGCAACGGCGTCAATCTGACCTTCCTGCCGTTTGTCATCAGGGCCGTGACCGAGGCGCTCAAGACCACGCCGATTCTCAATGCTTCGGTGGACGGCGAGAGCATTGTGTACAAGCAGGACCTCAACATCGGCATTGCGGTCGCGCTTGACTGGGGCCTGATTGTGCCGGTTATCAAGAACGCCGATGAACTGAGCCTGCTGGGTCTGGCCCGCGCCACGCAGGATCTGGCGGCCCGCGCGCGCAACAAACAGCTCAAGCCCGACGAGGTTTCAGGCGGCACGTTCTCGATTACGAACTTCGGGTTGTACGGCGGCACGACGGCAACGCCGGTCATCAATCAGCCGCAGGTGGCGATTCTCGGTTTCGGCGGCGTCCACAAACGCCCCTGGGTGGTCGAAACGCCCGAAGGCGACGCGATTGCGATTCGCCACATCAGCATGCTCAGCCTGTCATTCGATCATCGGATCATTGACGGCGCGGTCGCCGATCAGTTCATGGCGCAACTGAAGAAGCTGATCGAAGCGACCGATTTTTCGGGTCTGGTGTGAGCGCGCGGGCCGATGGCTTACGACAACATCTGCAAATATCTGGCTGAGAAATTCCCGCGCGAGATAGCCGCGTGGGCGACCGGCAGAACCCTGGCAGAAGTGGCCGAAGCCGAAGTCCTCAAAACCGAACTGGGCGTCGAACCGATTCGCGCCGATGCGGCCATTCTGCTGCGGCTGATCGGCGCGATTCTGCATCTGGAATTTCAGACCACTCCGCACAGCCGCCCGCCGCTGCCGTTGCGGATGCTTGATTACTGGGTGCGGTTCTTCCGGTTGTATGCGCTGCCGGTGACGCAGGTCGTCGTGTTCCTCAGCGAGACAGACGAGGAGATCCCGACGGAGTTTCGCGCCCCGAACACCTGGCATCGGTATCAGGTCATCAAACTGTGGGAAGCGGAGGCGGCAGCGCTGATGCAGTCGCCAGCCCTGTTGCCGCTGGCGGTCCTGGCGAGATCGGATCAGCCGCCACAACTCCTGCGCCGGGTGGCCGCAGAGATTGAGCAGATCGAGCCGGAAGAAGTCCGCATCGAAGTGAACGCTTGTACCCAGGTGATGGCCGGATTACGATTCGACCGGCAGCTCATCAGAAGTTTGTTCCGGGAGGAGATTATGCAGGAATCCGTAATTTACAATGAAATCATTGAACGGGGCATTCAGCAGGGCATTCAGCGCGGACTTGAGCGCGGCCTCCAGCAGGGGCTTGAGCAGGGGCTTGAGCAGGGACTTGAGCAGGGGCTTGAGCAGGGGCTTGAGCAGGGGCTTGAGCAGGGAGAAAAGAAGGCGGCTCTGGAGATCGTGCGGCGACAGTTAAAACGACGCTTCGGCGCAGTTGATGAATCGCAGGAGGCGCGGCTGTCCGGGCTGAATGTGCCGCAACTGGAGCAGCTTGGCGAAGACCTGCTGGGTTTCCAGGCACCTGGTGATTTTGAAGACTGGCTGCAGCGCAACGCCGCATGAGAGCCTGCGAATTTTGTTACCTGGGCCATGTGCCTTACGCCGAAGCGCTGGCGGTGCAGAAAGCCTTGCACGAAGCGCGCAAACGCGACGAAGTTCAGGACACGCTGCTGCTGCTCGAACATCCGCACGTCATTACGCTGGGGACCTCGGCGAACCGGGCCAATATTATTGCGTCGCCGGAACTGCTGGCCGCGCGCGGCGTCGAAATCTTTGACACGGGGCGCGGCGGCGATGTGACCTGTCATGGGCCGGGGCAGCTTGTCGGTTATCCGATCATCAGCCTT
>CAYWDW010000275.1:0-6895 GCA_964457105.1 uncultured Heliobacteriaceae bacterium | reverse complement strand
TTTACGAGTTTGCAGCGGCTCGCAGAGGCGGCGCTGGAGATGGGCTTTCTGATCTCGTTCTCAGGCGTCGTGACTTTCAAAAAGTCTGATGAATTGCGTGCGGTGGCAAAATCGGTTCCGGTTGAACGGCTGCTGATTGAAACCGACTGTCCGTATCTTGCGCCGCTGCCGTATCGCGGCAAACGGAATGAACCGGCCTTCGTCATCGAAACCGCGCGGGTGCTGGCTGAACTGCACGGCCTCAGTCTGGCCGAACTGGCGCGCGTGACCAGCGGCAACTTTCGGCGACTGTTCGGGCTGGCTGAAGCGGCTCCGGAACCGGGCATCTGATTGACAATCAGGGTGTCGTCGGCTAAAACTCCCGGCTTGATGTGACAATCGCCACAGCGCCGGTCGTGGCTGACGGCGAGCGGGATTGCAGGTCCGGCCCTGACATTTTGCAATTCGTTTCACCGCTTGCACTGGCAACCTGTAATCCGCAAAGTGATTCGCGACAGATTCCTGATGAAAAATCCGGCAGCGGGCAGGACTACGAATTCGCTTCGTAGTTGTCAGACATTCGCCTCTCCCGCACCTCTGCTGTGATCAGCAGCCCCGGCCTGCCGGATCAGGAAGCACAGTCTGGAATAAATTATGGCGCAGCAGAACACCTTCGATCTCGTCTCAAAAATCGAACACGCCGAAGTTGTCAACGCGATCAATCAGGCGCTCAAGGAAGTCGGCACGCGCTTTGATTTCAAGGGCAGCAAAAGCAACATCGAACTGGAAGGACACGAAGCGATCATTCTGACTTCGGATGACGAATACAAGCTGACGGCGCTCAACGACATTCTGCAATCGAAGCTCGTCAAGCGCGGCGTGCCGCTCAAAGGTCTGACTTACGGCAAGGTCGAGCAGGCGCTCGGCGGCGCCGTGCGGCAGCGCGTGACGCTGCAACAGGGCATTCCGCAGGACAAGGCCAAAGAGATCGTCAAATTCATCAAGGATACAAAACTGAAAGTGCAGGCTTCGATTCAGGGCGATCTGGTGCGCGTCGCAGGCAAAGACCGTGACACCCTGCAGGAAGTCATCGCCGCCCTGCGCGGGCACGATTTCGGGATTGATATGCAGTTCACCAATTACCGCACCAACTGACAACGACACCGAAAACAGCGGGTACCCATGATGCAAAACATCCTCCCCAGACCAGTTTCCCAGGCTGCGCCGATGAGCGCGCGGCAGATTTTCGGACTGGTCAAACGTGAACTCGCTGAAGTCGAAAAAGAGTTCGAGCGGCAGGCGCGCTCAAACATTCAGATCATTTCGCACATTGGCAGCTACCTGCGCGAAACCGGCGGCAAACGCGTGCGTCCGGCGCTGCTGATTCTGGCCGCCAAAGTCTTTGATGAAGAGGTCAGCCACAACGTCATTCAGATGGCGACGGTGATGGAGTTTCTGCACACGGCGACGCTCGTGCATGACGACATCATTGACGGCGCCGCAACGCGGCGCGGCCATCAGGCCGTGTCGGCCCGCTGGGGCGCGGATGTGGCCGTGCTGATGGGCGACTGGCTTTATATGTCGGCCTTCGAGACTTCGCTCGCACAGCGCAATCTGGAAATTCTGGATACGCTGACCGAAACCACGCGGCGCATGACCGAAGGCGAACTGATTCAGTTGACGCTCATCAGCAACCTGCGCATCACTGAAGAGCAGCACCTGGACATCGTGCGGCGCAAAACGGGTTATCTGTTCAGCGCCAGTTGCCGCATCGGCGGCATCCTGCGCGGGGCGAATGAGACCGAAAAGCTCGCGCTCGAAGAATATGGCCTGAACCTGGGCGTGGCGTTTCAGTTGACGGATGATTTGCTGGATTTCACGGCGGAAGCTGAACAGCTCGGCAAGCCTGTGCTGAGCGATTTGCGCGACGGCAAGGTGACGCTGCCGCTGATCAGGCTGCTGGCGCGCAGGCCCGAATGTGAACCGCTCGTGCGTGAGGCGATGGAAGAGGAGCCAGACCAGACCCGCCAGGCCCGTGAGGTGCTGGCGCTGTTGCAGAATTACGGACAACTGGACAATGCCCGCAGTGATGCTTATGCTTACGTTGCCCGTGCCCAGGATGCGCTGGCTCCGCTGCCTGATAATCAGTACCGGCGCGCGCTGATGGACATTGCTCAATACGTCGTTGACCGGGACAAGTAACGACGGTGGATGATGCCAGTTCCCCACGAGCAGCCCCAGACCGTAATCATCATGACTGACGATCCGACAATCTCTGCATATCAGAATGCGCTGCAACAGTATCGTGACGCGCGGGAGAAATGCCTGACAAAGATCAGGAAGCTGGAAGAAGAACTCGCTCAGCAGCGGACCCAGGAAATCAGACTGGCACGGCTGATTGATGAAGCCAAATATGCGCTGAGCCAGTCTCTCTTTGCCGGCGAAGAGCCGGTGGTGCATCGCCCGCCGATGCATGCGCAGATTGACCCGGAAATTTCTGCGCCGCCGCGCCAGTCACCGCCGCAATACCAGTCGCCTTACCAGCCACCCTATCAACCCCAGCGTGAGGAGCGTTACGCGCCGTATCAGACGCCACATCAGTCGCAGTACCGTGAATCGCAGGATCCGTCATTGCAGTATCAGACCGCGCAGCTTGAAGAGCAGGTCGCCAAAGCCCGCCGCAGCGAACGCAACAGCAACGTGCGATTCAATGACTTTCGCATTCCACAGGCTGCCACCATTGTGCTGCGCGAAGCCGGACACCCGCTGCACGTCAATGAAATTTACGACCGCATGGCCGAAGGCGGATTCGAGTTTCGCGGCCAGCACCAGTTGATTACGCTTGCTGTGTCGCTCAGTCGCAGCAAGCGTTTCCGCAAAGTCTCGCCCGGCACTTTTGAACTCTCGCCGGAGTTTCTGGCCGGACAGGTCGCCTGATTGCAGATTCCCACAGCCTGCTGCGGCCCTCGTCATCAACCGACATTTTATGAGCAGCAAGTCTTCAGCACCCAGTCACGAAATCGAAGTCAAGCTGCGCCTTGAAAGCGTCGCACCGCTAAATGCGGCAGGCCTCAGGCTGGAACCGGAGCTGGCCCGGCATTTTGAAGACAACTGGCTGCTCGACACTCACGACCGCCAGCTTTATACGCGCGGCGCGGTGCTGCGCGTGCGTTCGATCAGCAGCGCACAGGGCGTGCAGGGGCTGCTGACGCTGAAGGAAAAAGCTCCGGCTGATGCGCCTGCCTCGCAATTCAAACTGCGCCTTGAAACTGAAACGACGCTCGGCGACCCGAAGCAGATGCTCGAACTGCTGGAGCGGCTCGGCTATCGAAAGTTTTTTCGTTATCAGAAATACCGCACCGTTTACCGCGCGCTGCTGCCCGACGGCTCAGAGCTGCAGGTGATGTTTGACGAAACTCCGCTGGGCCGGTTTGTCGAACTTGAAGGCGAAGAGGCGGCGATTACCAAAGTCGTTGCCAGCCTGGGCATCACCCCGGCTGATTACATCCTGCAAAGTTACATCGCGCTTCAGGCCGGGCATTGTCAGCAGCAGGGCCGCCCGCTCGAAGACATGGTTTTCAATGAAGGAATTCGGAATTCGGAATTCGGTAGTCGGTAGTCGAAAAATTACGGACTCGCCACTGCACAAACTTTTCTCCTGACTACCGAATTCCGAATTCCGAATTCCGAATTCCGACTGCCGACTACCGACTACCGAATTCCTATGAAAGCAATGATTCTGGCCGCCGGACTTGGGACGCGCCTGTGGCCGCTGACAGTTGATCGCACCAAACCTGCCATTCCGTTTCTCAACCGCCCGCTGATCGCTTACACGATTGAGTATCTGAAACAGTTCGGCGTGACCGAACTCATCATCAATCTGCATCACGAACCGGCTTCGGTGCGCGATCAGATTGGCGATGGTTCGCAGGATGGCGTGACGATTACTTATTCGGTTGAAGAACCCGAAATCCTCGGCACTTCGGGTGCGCTCGACAAAGTGCGCGATCAGCTCGCAAACGAAACCTTTCTGGTCATCAATGGCAAGATCATCACAGACCTTGATCTCAGCGCCGCGCTTGCCGCGCATCGCGCCGGCAAGGCGCTCGCCACGCTCGTGCTGCTGCCGAACCCGAAACGCGAAAAGTTTAGTCAGATTATCGTGGACGACGCGGGCAACTATCGCGGCTTCGCTGGTTTTCCTGAGCCGGGCGATCAGACCGTATCTGCCCCGCTGATGTTCACGGGCATCCACATTCTCGAACCGGGCATTTTCAGCTACATTCCGCGCGGCGTCGTTTCCGATTCGATCCGTGACGTTTATCCGCAGGCCCTGAATGCTGGCGAAACGATTGCTGCGCACGTGGCGGCTGGCCACTGGTATGAACTGAGTACGCTGGCCCGCTACGTTGAAATTCACCGTGAGTTTCTCGCGCGCGAAGGCAAAAGCTGGATTGCCGATGAAGGCTGCGTGATCGAGCCGGAAGCTGAAATCGAAGGCTCAGTGTTGTGGAAGCGCGTGCGCGTCGGGCGCGGGGCACAACTGACTGACTGCATCGTCGGTGATGACGTGATGATTCCGGCAGGCGCTCAGTTCAGCCGCTGCGCCATTGTGCGCGCTGAACTCGCGCCGCTCAGCGAGCGCCCGGAAAAGGCCGTCCCCGGAGTGGTTAATGGAAAGAATCTTGTCGCAACTTTCGCCTGATGTTACGATGCGGCTGCGGTTCAATTAAGGATCATTGATGAGCGGCGGAGGCCGGAGCGTGAGAACATCCCCTTCAATTCTCATCCTTCATTCTTTCATCCTGCCCCTTTGGTCATCGGTTGCTTTCCTCCGGGCAATGCGCTTGCGCTCATCATAAAATCTGCCACTGTTAATAACAGGCTTGAACTATGACTCCACAAATCACCTCGTCCAGCAGCATGACCGGCGATCTGAGCGAAAAGCGCGTGCGCAGTTATGCCGCCCGCTATTTCAGTGTCGCGCCCGACAAGATCATTCTGACGGCGCTGACGCCTGACGCTTCGACGCGCAAATACTTTCGCGTGGCTTCAGCGCGACAGCCCGATGAAACTTTCGTCATCAGCCTGTACGCCACGCCGTTCAATCCGCAGGACAACACTTACCTCCAGGTCACGCACCTGTTTGAGCAGGCCGCGCTGCCCGTCCCGCGTGTGATTGACGTGGCCGGAACCGAAGGCATCATTTTGCAGGAAGACCTGACCGATTGCAGCCTGGCCCGGTGGCTGGCTGACGCAGCGCAGCGCGGCGACACGGCAGGTGCGGCGGAGATGCTGCAACGCGCCATTGAACTGATTGCCCGCATTCAGGCGGCCTCTGCACTCGCCGTCAGTTCCGGCTGCGTCGCAGGCAAACTCGCCTTTGACGAGGATAAGCTCGGCTGGGAACTCAATTATTTCTTCGATCATTTCTTCGGCAGTTACCGTCAGCAGAAATTCACCGAAGCCGAAGAGTCAGCCATCAAACAGGATTTGCAGGCCATCGCCGCCGAACTCGCCGCGCGCCCGCGCGTGCTGACGCATCGTGATTATCACGCGATGAATCTGATGGTTGACAGCAGCGGCCACCTGCGCATCATTGATCACCAGGACGCGCGCATGGGGCCGGTGACATATGATCTGGTGCCGCTTCTGGTCGAACGACGTCTTGTTCCTGCTGATGAAAGCTGGGTCGAGGCGCAGCAGAATTTCTTTCTCGCGGTCCGTGAAAAAGCGGGCCTGTCAGCGCTCGACCCTGAAGATTTTCACTGTGAATTTCACCTGATGACCGTGCAGCGGCAGTTGAAGGCGACCGGGACATTTTCATATCAGACCGCCGTGATGGGCCGCCGCGAGGTTTACGAGCAATACATCAGGCCCGCGATTGCGACCGTGCTGCGGGCGATGAGCAAACCGGGGATGAAGGAATATCCGGCCCTGCGCGCGGCGCTTGAAAGGCTCTGACTGAAGGCTGCGGCAAAGAACACCAACTGGCCTGGCGCGCCCGCGCTGTGCGATGATTGAGGCTCTTCGGCAGGTAATGAGAATTAGTGAAAGGAGCGCTCACGATGTCATCAGTGACAGTTGAAAGCATTCTGTCGCAGGTCAATCAGTTGCCGCCGTCAGACCGGGAGCGGCTGATTGAGATGCTGAGCGAAGAAAGCGAAGCGAAACCAGAATTGCCTCCGAGCAGACCGGTCGCGCCAGCAATCGGCGTCGGTGATCGCACGGCTGAGTACAAATGGCTGGCAAAACATCGGCGTGAATACATCGGACAATGGATTGCCCTGAAGGGAGACCAGTTGATTGCTCACAGCCACAACGCCAAAGAAATGTTCGCGCAGGTTGACGCTTCAGGAATGGAGATGCCGCTGGTTCTTTACGTTGAAGATCCTGACGTGCCTTTCATCGGAGTTTGAGGATGCCGCATCAGCTCAGCTTTCAGATCAAATATCACTTCACAGAGATTGACGGAGGAATTACCATTCCTGCCGGTCTGATGGCTGATAATTACACCCTTGTTTGTGAAGCCAAAATTGATTCTGGCGCCGAATACTGCCTGTTCCAGCGTGAACTGGCTGAGAGGCTGAATCTTGATGTGGAAAGCGGCATTCCCGTCAGGCTGAAAACCCTGGCTGGATCACTGACTGCTTACGGACACAGTATTACGCTTGAGACGCTGGGACTGGCATTTGAGTCCACAGTTTTATTTACAGCAGGCTACGGCACAAAGAGAAATATCCTCGGCAGAAACGGCTGGCTGAACAATCTGCATCTGGCGCTGACGATGGATGATGAAATGGTTTATCTCAGTCACGCCTGGTCTCAGGAAAACTTATGACGCAGACTTATATCGCTGAAATTTCAAAACACCTCGGTGAACAGGTCACGATCAAAGGCTGGCTCTACAACAAGC
>CAYWDW010000274.1:0-6906 GCA_964457105.1 uncultured Heliobacteriaceae bacterium | reverse complement strand
GTGTTCCGTCATCTCTCTGCCTCTTCAACTTTGACTTCGTACACCCTGCTGACCAGCAAAAATGGACAGGCCTGACGAGTTTCTGCTCTGAACTCGTCAGGCCTGTCCAGGGACAGGTATCCACTTCCGGCCCGGCCAGTGTGAACTGTGCGGTGAGCGGCGCTCTCGCTGGTCTTTCCGACCACCGCACCCCATCTGCGATGGTCAGCCCCGTGCAGCTTGAGCGCCGCGCACCAGTTCCTGACCGGGGCTGCCGGTCCGGAAGCGGTTTTCCCGGTGCGTCAGCCGGTGCCGCATCGGAAAGCCTTGAAGCTTTGGCAGTCATCAGTGGTCGCTGAAGCCTGCCGCAGCGCCTGTCTCAATCCTGTCAGGCGCGAAAGGCAGCGAGCAATTTCCGGCTGCTGCGCTGCCTTTGCGCCGCGTGTGGCTGTCCCGGCGCTGAAAACAGAAGCGGGGGATCCTGTCCGGCTGACAGCCTGGCGCATGGTGGCAGACTGTCAGCCGACCTGCTTCCACTTTCTGCTCATCCCGCGACAACCGCACAACTGAAAAATGATTGTGCCAGCGCTTCACGCGGCTCTCATCTCTGTAAGCGCAGAAGCAGGCGGAAAAACTGTCACGGGTTGAATAAAAAATTTCAGGCAGGGCTTTGGCAACGAGAGATAAAGATTTCATCCGCGAAGGGGCACGAAGGAACACGAAGTCGGCCCCTGGACAGTGGTGTTGCTTCGTGATTCTTCGGGTCCCTTCGTGGATAAAAAAAATGATCCGGCCCCGGTTGACTGACTTTGCAAAGGCCCTGGCATTGCCTCGGAGCCGGGCGGGCGTGCATCTTTTCAATCCGGGCAGGGGTGGTATACTGCACGCACTTCCGGGATTTGCAGGCTCTCAATCTGACAGCGACAGACGGGGTTCGGCTGTCTTCTCAAAATCTGTCGCGACAGGTGAGAGATCATCGCGCAAACTTAAGCTATGAAGACGCCCTCACGACCGGACATCACGGGTCTGCTGCGAGCCTGGAGCAATGGCGATCAGCAGGCGCTCGATGAACTGACGCGGCTGGTTTATGACCGGCTCCGTCGGATTGCCAGCGGTTATTTGCGGCGCGAACACGCGGGGCACAGCCTGCAGCCGACTGACCTGATCAATGAAGTCTGGGTGCGGCTGATTGATGCGCAGCGGGTTGAATGGCAGGATCGCGCGCATTTCTTTGCGCTGTCGGCCCGGCTGATGCGGCGCATTCTGGTTGAGTTTGCCCGTTCACGTCCGCGTCGCCTGGGCGGCCAGGCAGGCGAGCGCGTCGAGTTTGAAGAGACGCTGATGGTGCCGGTCGAACGCACGGCGCTGCTGGTGGCAGTTGATGATGCGCTCAGTTCAATGGAGCAGATCTATCCGCGTCAGAGTCAGGTGGTCGAACTGAAATATTACGGCGGCCTGACGGTTCAGGAGATTGCCGAGGTGCTGAAGATTTCGCCTGAAACCGTCAACCGCGACTGGAAGTTCGCCCGCGCCTGGCTGCGGCGGGAACTGGAAGGAATACCGCCCGATGACCACCGCGCAACTCAACCTGATTCCTGAACTCTTCGCCCAGGCGCTGGCCCAGCCACCCGACACCAGAGCCGCCTTTCTCAGCGCCGCCTGCGCCGACGATCACGAAGTCAGGCAGGCCGTCCTGACGCTGCTCGAAAGCGCCGACGCCACCGACCACTTTCTCGAAGTCACCGCCCTGCACGAAGCCGCGCAGATGCTGGCCGCGACCGCATCGCCCGTGCCGGCTGAACGCCTGGGCCGGTATCGCCTGCTGGCGCCGCTCGGTCGCGGCGGGATGGGCGATGTTTACCGCGCCCGCGACGATCTGGACCGTGATGTGGCGATCAAGATTCTGCCCGATGAATTTGCCCGCAGCCCTGAACGCCTCGCCCGCTTCGAGCGCGAAGCCCGCGCCCTGGCGCAGCTCAGCCACCCGAACATTGCCGTTATTTATGGCCGCGAACAAAGCGGCGAGGTGCGCTTTCTGGCGCTGGAATATGTGCCGGGGGTGACGCTTGCGGCGCGGCTGCAAAACGGGCCGCTTTCGATTGCTGAAACGCTTGCGGTCTTTGCGCAGATTGCCAGCGCGCTCGCGGCCACGCACGAAGCGGGCATCATTCACCGCGACCTGAAACCCGCCAACATCATGCTCACGCCGAAAGGCCAGGTGAAGCTGCTCGATTTCGGCATCGCCCGCTACTTTCGCCACGATCAGCAGCCAACCGCTCCGGCCCAGGCCGCAGCTCAGCACCCGGATGCCACCCTGACCAACCCCGGCGCAACGCCCGGCACGGCGGCTTATCTGAGTCCTGAACAATGCGCCGGAACCGGCTTTCAGGATTCAGGCGGTGACGCCCGCGCCCTTGATTTATGGGCCTTCGGCGTGGTGTTGTACGAATCGCTGACCGGTCAGCATCCGTTCAAAGCCGCCACCAGCGAAGCCACCAGAAATAACATCAGCGACTGTCAGCCCGATTTTGCGCGGCTGCCTGATCGCACGCCTGAGCCGCTGCGCCGACTGCTGCGGCAGTGTCTTGAAAAAGATCCGCAGCACCGCTTGCGCGATGCCGTCGTCGCTGAACGCCTGCTTGATGAAGCGTCAAAACCGCCTGCCTCGCCGCAACCCTGGTGGCTCAGCGTGACGCCGCAATTCAGGCTCGCGGCCATTGCGGTGGCGCTGCTGCTGCTTGTGACAGCAGGCTGGCTGAGCTGGCGCATGCTGAATCAGCGCGGCCCTGCAGTCGCGCCGGAACTCGCCGTCATCGCGTGGTCCGGCGAGCCGGAAACACAGGATTGCCGACCTGAACGCAGCCGCGCGCTGGCGCGTTTGCTGGCCGACAGGCTGCGCGAAATTCGCGGCGTCGCGGTCAGGCCGACCTCAGAAACATCTGCGCTGAAGCTGCTGATGACCGATCTCGGCCAGGCGCAGGCGGCGCGCACCATGGACGCCGACCACGTGCTGATGATTGCTGCCGATTGCGGCGGGACGCAGCCCGGCATTCGTTATGCGCTCGTCAATCGTCAGGGAGAAAAGCTGGCGTCCGGCGCGGAAAGCGATGTCAGGCAACTGCTGCTGCGCGTGCTGTCGGCCTTGCGCGTCAATGCCGCCGCGCCGGAATGGCAACCGGCCACAGACGATCAGCTTTATTACCAGGCGCTGGTCGCGCTCGATCAATACGCGAGCGAGTCGTCAGTCAACGATGCCATCAGCATCCTCGCCAACCTCAAAGCCAGAGATGCAACAAATACAATTCGCCTCAACGCGGCGCTGGGGCTGGCGTATTACCGGCTTTACGCGCTGACCGGCGAACTGAAATGGCGCAGCCAGGCCGCATCTTTCTGCGATCAGACCGCCGGTTCGCAGGCCGTCGAAGCGCTGCTGCGCTGCGGGCTGGTGCTGACCGGAACCGGCCACGCTGAACAGGCCATCAATAATTATCAGCAGGTGCTCGCGCAACGTCCCGACGATCCTGAAGCGCTGCTCGGTCTGGCGCAGACTTATGAAACCCTGCACGATGTCGCGCAGGCTGAGCAAACCTATCGCCGCGCCATTGCCGCGCGCCCTGATTACTGGGCCGGTTACAACGAACTCGGCGGTTTCTGGTTCGAGCAGAACCGTTACGATCAGGCCGTCGAATGCTGGCGCAAAGTGGTCGAACTGCTGCCGCTCAATCCTTACGGCTATGCCAATCTCGGCAGCGCGCATTTATATCAGGCGCATTTCGCTGAGGCTGAGAATTACCTGCAGCAGTCAATCCGGCTGAAGCCCGTGAGCGAAGCTTATCAAAGCCTCGCCCTGGCGCAGCTTTACCAGGGCCACTGCGCCGATGCCGCTGAAACGCTGGACGCGGCAGTGCGCGCCGATCAGGGGGATGCTGAATTATGGGGCCTGCTCGGTGATGCGCGGCATTGCGACGGGGCGCGCCGCGCCGAAGCCGACACCGCCTGGGACACGGCGATTCGCCTGATGCGCGAACAAATGCGCGGCGATGCCGAAAATCCGCTGTGGCCTGCGCTGCTGGCTGAATGGCTGGCCAAACGCGGTCAATCGGCGCAGGCGCTGGCGAGTCTTGAAAAAGTCCTGCCGGTCGCAAAGGATGAGCCGCTGATTGCCGCCGTCGCCGTCAGAGTCTTTTATCTGATTGGCCAGAAAGACCAGGCGCTCGCGCTGCTGCCGGTAGCCGCGCGCAATCGGAACACGGTGTTTGATCTGGAATACGACCCCGCACTCAAAGGCCTGCGCGCCGATCCGGCTTATCAGGCCATGCTCGGCGGGACAAAATGATTAGCTCGGTTTGCAATTGCGTGGATGGTCAGCCACAGAGAACACAGAGGGCACAGAGGCTGATGAACCTGCTCTGTGAACTCTGTATTCTCTGTGGCTGATCCGTCAACTGTGTCACCAGACCGCTGCTGTTTCCTTCAACCCTTACAACTTCAGGGAGGTCATTTATGGCAGAACCAGTTCGTCAGCGAGTCACCATCAAAGTCGAGGATGGCCGCGTCAGCATCGTGCCGCGCATCCGCGATCTGTATCCCGGCGAAGAAGTCGAGTGGATCTGCGGTGAGGAAGAATGGGAAGTGCTCTTTGATGAAAATCAGGAGCCGAGTCCGTTCGTTTCCGATTCGTTCGGCCCCGGCCAGCAAAGTTCAATGGCGCGTGCTGAAACCAGCCTGCGCGATGAAGAACTGCCGAAATACCTGACCGGCAAGGCGGCGATTGAGGCTGAGGATGGGGGAACCGATTTTCGCTACACGGCGCGCGTGCGCGGCTTCTCACCGCGCTCCGCCCGGGTGCGCATCTTTCGCGGCATCAGAACCGTGTGAATTTCAAACCGAAAAAGCCTGATTGATCAAAACAGAAAGGACCTGCGATGAAAGCCCACAGCCCCGCCAGAGTCATCATCACCTTCAACCCGCAAACCGGGCGCTTCAGCATTCGTCCCCGCACGATTGCGCTGACTGCTGCCGCGAGCCAGGAAATACTCTGGCGCAGTCGCAATGCCGCTTTTGAAATCCGCTTTGCGCCTGACTGCACGCCCTTCCGCGCCTTTCGCTGGCGCTGCCCGGCAGGCGGCGGCTGCCTGTCCGGCATTCCGCCCAAACGGCGCCGAAGCGAAAAATGCATCAGCTACACGATCACGCTGCTTGACAACAACGCTGCGCCGTCGGCCAGCGGAAAATCAGCGCGCAGCCGGGAGGCTTATCTGCTGCTGAAGTGACCGCCGTCAGCGCCCGTGAATTCTGACTTCAGGTCTGGCCGCCGAGTGCCGATAAGCGTCAGAGGCATTCCCGTGCCCGAACACAACCGGAGGTCAGAATTCATGCCACCTGTCACTTTCAAAGTTCGCGCTTTCACCACCCTCGCCCTGCTCACGCTGCTGAGCCTTTCACTGCTCGCGGTTCCGGCGCTGACCGCCGAGGAACTGCCTGCGCACCTGGCTCTGTCGCGGCTGCTGAGCGGCAATGAACGCTTTGTCTCAGGCAAACTGCGCAAGAAGGATTATCTGCGCGAACGCCAGGCGCTCGCCCAGGGGCAGCAGCCTTACGCGGTGATTCTGGCCTGCGCCGATTCGCGCGTGGCGCCCGAAATCGTGTTTGACGAATCGCTCGGCAAACTCTTCACCATTCGCGTGGCGGGTAACGTTGCCGATCCGGCAGTCCTCGGCAGCATCGAATATGCCGTTGAGCATCTGCACGTCAAACTGCTGATGGTCATGGGTCACGACAGTTGCGGCGGGGTCAAAGCTGCGCTCGGCGGAGGCGAACTGCCGCCCAACATCAAATCACTGGTGACGCGCATCAAGCCCGCAGTGGACAAAGTCTGGACGCAGGGCATCGAAGAAAAGGCCCGACTCGACGCGGCGATCAAGGAGAACGTGAATTACCAGATTCAGAGTTCGCTTTATGAAAGCGACATCCTCAGCGAAGCCGTCCACAAAAAAGAACTGCTCGTCGTCGGCGGCGTCTATCACCTGAATACCGGACGAGTCGAAGTGCTCTCAACCGATGTCGCCGTGCAGCGCCGCTTCGCCGACGATGAAGGCGCGCAGGAAGCAGGCCAGAGCGATCACGGCGCGGCTCAGGCCTCTGAAAAAGCTGCGCTGAAAACGCGCACCGCCGACGAACACGACGAAGAGGCCGAAAACGAGGAACCGCAGGCATCTCCGCGCCCGCGCACAGCAGCGCCTGCGGCTCACAAACCTGCCCGCGTCACCACGCACAAAGCGCCCGCGCACGCCGAAGCTCCCGCCAAAGCAGCCGCGACCGACGAACACAAAAAAGCTGAAAAAGTGAAGGCTGACAAAAAAGCCGATCACGCCGCCGAACCGGCGCACAAGGAAGAAAAGACCCGCAAGGCGAGCTTTGAGAAAACGCTGCGTTCAGCTTATGACAACGATCAGCGGGTCATGCTGAAAAAAAGCATGCTCATGCGTGATGATCACGACACCTGCGCGACCGACGATTGCCGCAGCATTCCGGCAGGCGAACTGGTCCGGCTCGAAAATCCGCTGGTGCTGAACGTCATGGGCCGCCCGCAGTTGAAGGTTCGTTACAAAGGCAAATCCGTGTACATTCCCGCCGACGAAACCGCGCTCGCCATCGTCAGCCAGTAACGATCAGCACCCGCACGCCTGCATCGAGACACGTCACAGTGACAGGCAAACCCACCACAGAGGTCGCAGAGGTCACAGAGAGATACAGCAGGAGACCAGATTTGAGGCCCCCTCTGTGAACCTCTGTGGTGAATTTTCCTGTCTCAGCCTCTCGTGCTTTGATTTTGTTTTCAGGCTGGTTCAGCACCGCGCGCGGGGTTGAATGATCGCAGTGTCGCTGGTAGGCTCACACGCTCGCAGCTTCAGTTCACCATTCAAT
>CAYWDW010000273.1:882-6916 GCA_964457105.1 uncultured Heliobacteriaceae bacterium | reverse complement strand
TCATCGGTGCAGAGCGGCTTTTCGCTCATCACATCGCAGCCCAGCTCCATCGCGCGAATGATGTATTTTGCGTGCGTGCCGTCAACGGTTGTCACAGTCACGGTGTCCGGCTTGGTTTCACGAATCATCCGATCAAAGTCGGTGAAGGTCGGCGCGTTCGTCCCGATCAATTTTTTCGCGGCTTCGACGCGCTTGCCGTTGTGATCGCAGAGGCCGACGATGTCCACGACATCGCTGTAGCCTTTGACGACTTCCTGCCCCCACGTGAACGAACCGCGCGAACCGGTGCCGACAATCGCCATTCGCAGCTTGCGCGGTTGCGTGATCGCACTGGTTGAGCAGGCGGCGAGCGTGGCCGCGCCCGCCGCAATAAATTCACGCCGATTGAGAGTGCTGTGTTGTTCGCTCATAGTTTAGACCTTGTTCGGAACGACAAACGGCGCGCGATAACTTGCGCGCGTCAGCAACGCATTGGCTTCGTTATCGCCGATGAACCGTTCCTGTTTGGAATCAAAATTGACCGTGCGTCCGGTGCGATACGCGATGTTCGCCAGATGGCACAACGCCGTCGAGTAATGCCCTTCTTCAATTTCGGCATGCAAATCGGCGCGTTTGCGCGAGCGCACTGCATTGACGAAGTTCAGCAGGTGCGGCGCTTCGCCTGTGCCTTGCGCGTTGAGAGTCTGGACTTTGGAGTCGGCTTCTTCTTCCGTCATCTTCGGGCCGGGTTCGTTTTTGCGGCCAAAATACGTGGCCCAATCATCTGTGCCGAGCCGCATCCAACCTTCTGAGCCGTAGACCAGCAAGCCCATCCGCAGGCCGTCTTCGGCGTTCGTGTACCAGTTGCGCACTTCGATTTGCAGGCGCGTTTTGTCCTGATATTCGAGCGTCGAAATCTGCGTCGAAGGCGTTTCCTGATCGCTGTCGGGGATTTCCATATTGCCCATGCTTTGCACGCGCACGGGGTGTTCGTGCTTCTTCAGAATCCAGCGCGCGATGTCGGTGTAATGCGGGCCGTTGTTGCCCGTTTCGCCGTTGCCCGTGTCCCAGAACCAGTGCCAGTTGTAGTGAAAGCGATTTTCCTGATAAGGCCGCATCGCCGCCGGGCCTGTCCACAATTCGTAATTGATGCCTTTCGGCAATGTGCCCGGCTTGCCGCGTCCGATGGTTTCGCGCGGACGAAAGACGAGACAGCGAATCTCCTGAATCTTGCCGAGCTTGCCGGAATGCAGAAAATCTACGGCGGCCTGAATCACGGGACGACTGCGATTTTGCGTGCCGGTTTGCACGATGCGGTTGAATTTGCGCGCGGCTTCAACCATGCGACGGCCTTCGCTGATGCTCCACGACACGGGCTTTTCAACATAGACATCTTTGCCCGCCTGACACGCCCAGATGGTCGCCAGCGCGTGCCAGTGATTCGGCGCAGCGACGACGATGGCATCAATGTCTTTGTTGTCGAGTACGCGGCGAATGTCGGTTTCGGTTTTGGCGCGTTTGCCGCAGGCTTTTTCGATGTTGGCGACAGCTTCCGGCAGGAGGTTTTCGTCAATATCGCAGATCGTAGCGACATTGACGTTTGGCAGTTTGGCAAAGCCGTTGGCCAGCGCACCGCCGCGCGAATGAATGCCCATCACGGCAACGTTGACGGTGTCATTCGGACTGGATTTCGCCCAACTGGTTTTGAGCATCGAACCGACCATGAGTCCGGCGGCTCCGGTTTGCTTGACGAACTGGCGACGATTGATCGCGTTCATAATGTGTTCTCCTTATTTAGATCGTGACTGTTTCCCAGGCGTCTGATTTGACCGAATTTTCCAACGCCGTCAGGATGGCAACTTCCCGCAACAGGCTTTCGTGCGTGCGCGCTTCTTTGCCTTCGCGGAACAATTGCACAATCTCTCGATACGGCGTCAAAGGATCGTCTTTGACGTGTGGTTCGAGTTTCTGAA
The DNA here is from genome assembly GCA_964457105.1 of uncultured Heliobacteriaceae bacterium. Taxonomy (GTDB): domain Bacteria; phylum Acidobacteriota; class Blastocatellia; order RBC074; family RBC074; genus DASRDU01. Next base: position 4,964 of record CAYWDW010000273.1, on the reverse strand, counting down.
TGCCTTTGTCGGTGACAACCGCCAATTCAAAGGGCGGACGCTCGCTCGACAAAACCAGGTGCGCCTGACGCCCCGCAGCGAAGAGCAGCGTGGCGGAAGCGTTTTTGCCCTGCCGCGCCACCCGCACGCGCGTCACATCTTCGCCAAAGACTTCCATCAGCCGCTGCACTTGATGGACGCCATAAAAAAACACGCCGCCATACGGCGAATCAACGTCGCAATGACCGGCGCTGAAGATGTACTGGATGTTCCCCAATTCTCTGACCTGTTTTTTCAAGTCATTGATTGCTTCGCCGCGCGCCGACGTGCTGAAGGAAGAAACGGGCGTTCCTTTGGCGCGCGCCATCGCTAAAAACTTGCGCCCTTCGTCCACCCGATAACAAAACGGCTTGTCAATAAAGGTCGGAATGCCCGCTTCGACAAAAGGCCACGCGGCGGCGAGATGATATTTGGCGTGCCGATGATCCACGATCAGCGCGTCAATGCGGCCTTTGAATTCCGCCGGGTCTTTGACAACCCAGGGGATGTGACCTTGCGCCGACGCCTTTTGCGCAAACTCGGCGGTCTCGCCCCACACGCCGACGATTTCGCAACCGGGAAAGCTGCGATCCCGATTGAAAATCTGCCCGTAACCAATCGTGTGCGAGTTTTCCGCACCAATGATGCCGATGCGAATGTTTTTCGCTGATTCCTGTACGATGGCGGCCCGAGTCTGCTGACTCGTCGCTGCCGAAAGCGCAGCGACAGCCAGGCCGCCGCTTAAATCCTGCACAAATTGCCGTCTGGTTTTCATCGCTTGTGCCTCGATTCTATGGTTTGAGAAAGCGTCCGAACCATTGTTTTACCTGTGCGAACATCTCTTCGGAGTAGTTGTGATCACCGGGCGTGATGTGAACGGCGAAACGCCCGGCCACGCCGCGCCGCGCATAAGCCGCGCTCACTTCCTGCTCCAGCTTGCGCAGGCCTTCGACCGGCATGCCCTGATCCTGATCGCGCCCCACAATCAGCACCGCGCGCGGCGCAAGGGCCGCGAAGAGTTCAGGCTGATCGCCCGGAAACGTGTTCAGAAAGCCCGCCGGATAAAAATACTGCGAGTGATAGCCGGTCTGTTTGCGATAGCGCGTCAACGCCTCATAGGTGCCCGCGCCGCTACAGACAGGCACGACGACGCTCAGGCGCGGGTCTGCCGCTGCCGCATACCAGCTCATTGCGCCGCCGAGCGAAAAGCCTGTGATGCCGATGCGGGTGCGATCCACGTCCGCGCGCGTTTGCAGGTAATCCACCGCGCGCATCACTTCATAGACCAGTAAGCCCATGTAACTGCGTCCGGCGAGTTGTTCGCGCACGGCTTCGGTATAGATGTCCTGGTGGCGTGCTTCTGACCCGCGATAGTCAAGCGAGATGGTCACAAAACCTTCACGCGCCAAAGCGCGCGCCCAACCCGTGCGCGGAAACGGACTGAGCTTCAACGTTGCATCGGTCAATTGCTGCCGCGTTCCGCTGGTTCCCGGCAGACAGATAATCGCGGGCAGCGGTTTCGTTGCGCCCGCCGGTCTGGCCACAATCGCCGGAACCCACAAACCGCGATCAGCACGAAAGCGCACGTCTTCAAGTTCGACATCGCCGTCTGTTTGTTTGCTCAAAACTTCCGGTGTGAGCGGGGCGTTCTCTTGTGGCAGGTGCAGAAGGCGTTTCATCTGTGCAGGCAGCGATGCCGTGCGCGATTGCGCGCAGATCGGAGTAGTGAAGAGCAATAGCGTAACCAAAGAGATGAGCTGGGTTTTCATAAGTGCCTGTGCCTCACTTTACAATTTTGTACATCACGCCGTCAGATTTGGTCATAAGATAGAGTTCCCCCGCCGCGTCACGTCCAATGCGTAGATCTACTTTATCCGCTTTGCACTGATCCTTCAGGGTAGTTGGGTGTCCTGTCAGCGCAAGGGAGAATTCCTGAATTTTTGCCGGAGGGCCAGTGGGTTTTGCTGATGGGCGATCAGTTGATCTCGTCTGGCGCTGACCCGGCGCCCCTTGTCAAAGCCGCGCGCGCGCAGGGTATTGAACGACCGCTGGTTGTTCATGTCACTGAATCTGTGGATATGGGAGGCTGGTTGTGAACCCTTTTATCCTGGACTTCGCATACAGACATTCCTACATCTCTGATGACGCCATCACTGTCCCGGTCACCCTGGTTTCAGGAAGCTTCTTTGTTGATGTCTCAGCCAAACTTGATACCGGGAGCAAATTCTGTGTCATGCAACCAGGCTATGCCGATCTGCTTGAGCTTGATTTGTCAGCGGGCATTCCGCAAAGAATTTCTACTGCGACCGGGACGTTTCAGGCATTCGAACACGAAATCACCCTGTCTGTTTTCGGGCTGGAATGGCAGACAGTCATCCATTTTGCTGAATCAGCGTCATTCCCCGTGAATGTCGTTGGTCGCGTCGGGTTCCTCGACCATTTGCGCATCGCGCTGGTTGATTATGAACAGACGCTCTACGCCAGCCTTTATGATCAGGCGTGAGTTTCTCTCCTTTTTTCCAGCGTCATCTTCATTCCGTATTTCGGCCTCAGCGTGATCAGCGGATGCAGTTCAACCGGATGACCGGGCGCGAGGCGAGGTTTCCATCGCTGGGCCAGGGTCGTCAGCGCCAGCGCGCCTTCCATCCGCGCGAAAGCTTCGCCGATGCAGACGCGCGTGCCGCCGCCGAAAGGGAAGTAAGCGAACTTCGGGCGCGTTTCTCTGGCTTCGGGCGTCCAGCGTTCGGGATCGAATTGGTCAGGCTCAGGATAAAAGCGCGCATCACGATGCACGAGGTACTGGCTCATCAGCACAAGCGAGCCGCGCGGAACAGTACAGCCGCCGATGTCGCAGTCTTCGAGCGCCGTGCGTCCGAGAATCCAGGCCGGTGGATAGAGCCGCATTGATTCGGCCAGAATCATTTCGGTGTATCGCAGCCTCGCCACGTCTTCAAAGGTCGGCAACCGGTCGCCGAGGACTGTGTCAATTTCAGTGTGCAGCCTTGCTTCGACCTGAGGATGCTGCGCCAGCAGATACCACGTCCAGGTCAGCATGTTCGCGGTCGTTTCGTGGCCGGCCAGAAAGAGCGTGATCGCTTCGTCGCGCACCTGCTGATCGGTCATGCCGCCGCTGCCTTCTTCGTCCTGCGCGAGCAGCAGCATCGAGAGCAGGTCGCCGCGATCTTCGCCGCGTTCGGCAATCGCCTGGCGACGTTCGCTGATGATGCGATAGATGATTTCGTCGAGCGTGCGCTTCGCTTTGTCAAAGCGGCGATTGCCCGGCAGCGGAAGTTTTTCGAGCAGCGCGGCCAGCGGATTGGTGATGCGCTCGAAGGTAGTGATCAGGGTGGCCAGCGCCTGCCCGACTTCGCGCGCTTCGTGTTCGACCTCAGCGTCAAAGAGCGTCTTGCCCGCGATGCGCAGCGTCAGGCGCATCATCTCGTCAGCCATATCGAACGGCTGACCTGGTAAATAAGCGTGCCACCGGTCGCGCAACTGCGCCGTGTAATCAGCCATCGTCACGGCATAAGCCGCAATGCGCTGACGATGAAAAGCCGGTTGCGCGAGGCGTCGCTGCCGCAGATGAAATTCGCCTTCGCTGGTCAGCAGGCCTTCGCCGAGTAACTTCTTCGCCATTTGCAGCCCGCGACCTTTCATGAATTTGCGCTGACTGACAACCAGCACTTCACGGATGTGATCGGGATGCGAGAGCAGCCAGATTTCCTGCGGGCCGATGCGCAACCGCACGATGTCGCCGTACTCGCGCTTCATCCTTTGCAGAAAGGCAAGCTGATTGCGACGAATGCCCAGCAGGTTGGTGAGCGTTGAGCCGCGGTACTCCTGCGGCGACGCGATTGCGGCAGCCATCTGAATTTACTACCTCCGAAAAAGTTCAGCTACGAATTACCAGACTGAGGAAGAAGCATGATGAATAAATCGCGGAGCGTTTGGAGTGGGGGGGGGGGGGGACGCCGGGTGTGGTAACGGGGGGGGGGGGGGGTGAGTGGAAAAAAAAAAAAAAACGAAAAACGAACACCCCCACCAAACCACCGCGCGACCGACAC
>CAYWDW010000273.1:0-872 GCA_964457105.1 uncultured Heliobacteriaceae bacterium | reverse complement strand
ATCAGGTAAAACTACCAAAGCGGTACCAGGCTACCGCACTCCAAACGCTGCGGCGTCACTGACATCACTCACACAATTGAGAACCGCCGTATTGTCTCTGGCTGATGATTTCAGCCGCCAGATTATCCAGTTCCTCATCAGTGGAGGCAGTAGTGAAGCGTCCATGCCGGATGTCATCAAGGCCGGTCTGAAGATCGCGCTTCAGGGCGGCCAGCTTCTCCTCTACGATTTCCTCGATTTCAGGATTGAGAGTGATCGGCATAGCTTTGTACTCCTGATGATCGGCATTATCCGACATCACAAATGGTTTGTGCGAATGTCGCGCCCTCATCTGCCCAGCAGTTCCTTCGCCATCTTTGCAAGATTGTCGGCAGTGAAGCCGAACTTTTCCATCACGACTTTGATCGGGGCTGACGCGCCGAATGTGGTCATCACGGCCAGTCTGCCCTGCGGGCCGACGTAACGTTCCCAGCCGAGTCCGGCGGCGGCTTCAATCGCCAGGCGCGCGGTGATGGCGGGCGGCAGCACTGAATCGCGGTAATCCTGCGGTTGTTTCTCAAAAAGTTCCCAGCTTGGCATGCTGACGACGCGCGCGCTGATGTTTTCGGCAAGGAGCTTTTCGCGCGCGCCCATCGCCGCTGAAACTTCGGAGCCGGTGGCGATCAGGATTACGTCAATCTTTCCGGCTTCAGCTTCAGCCAGTACGTAAGCGCCTTTGAGCGTGCCGTCGGCTGCGCCAAGTTTCGTGCGATCCCAGGTTGGCAGACCCTGACGTGAAAGAATCAGCGCGGTCGGGCCGTGCGTGTTTTCCAGCGCAGCGCGCCAGGCCATCGCGGTTTCATTGGCGTCCGCCGGGCGAATCGTCGTCAGGT
>CAYWDW010000272.1:0-6925 GCA_964457105.1 uncultured Heliobacteriaceae bacterium | reverse complement strand
GTTATCAGTTGCGGCTGGCGCAGACGGCAGATGAGCTGGACGGTGTGCTGCGACTGCGGTTCGAGGTCTTCAATCTTGAACTGGGCGAAGGGCTGGCGTCATCGTTGCTGACCGGGCGTGATGAAGACGAATTCGATCAGACGTGCGATCACCTGATGGTGACTGAACGCGCGAGCGGCAGGGTGATTGGCACCTATCGCCTGCAGACCGGCGAAATGGCTGCGGCAGGCACAGGCTTTTATTCAGCGGGCGAATTCGATCTGTCACACCTGCCGTCGCAGGTCCTCAGCGATTCCATCGAACTGGGCCGCGCCTGCATTGCGGTTGAGCATCGTCACACGCAGGTGCTGCTGCTGTTGTGGCGGGGGATTGCCGCTTATCTGCGGCGCGCGGGCAAGCGTTATCTGTTCGGCTGCTGCTCGCTGACCGGCCAGGACGCGCGTGCCGGTCAGGCCGTGAGGCAGCAGTTGCTGGCGAAAGGGCAGATGCACCGGATGTTTTATGCGCCGCCGAGGCCCGGCTTTGAATGCTGGTCACAGGACGCTGAAGGCGCGCTGCCTGAGGTGAAGATTCCGAAGCTCTTCAGCACTTACCTGCGCGTCGGCGCAAAGGTGTGCGGGCCGCCGGCCATTGACCGGCAGTTCGGCACGATTGATTTTCTGGTGCTGCTCGACACTGCCGCGCTTGATCCGTTTTCGCGGCGACTGCTCTTTGGCAAATGAAATGTGAAGCGGCTATTCATCGCCGTGCCTGAAACCTGCGCTGGTTGACTATTAGGCCGGAAGCAGTTACTACGAAGGCAGGATCAAACCGGCGATGAAAAAGCTGCGGGCCACAATCAAACTTCTCCTGTTCATCGTGCTGTCAGCGGGCTTTTATCTGCTCTGGCTCATCGTGAATCTGTTCCTCCTTGTTTCCGGACGGGCCGCGCGCTGGTGGCGCGGCCTGATTTTTCACTCGTGGGCGCGGACATTGATCAGGCTGCTGGGCCTGCGGCTGATCGTGCGCGGCACGCCGCCGCAAGCGCCGTTCTTTCTGGTGTCAAATCACCTGAGCTATGTGGACATCATCGTGTATGCGGCGCTGCTGGATTGCGTCTTTGTGGCGAAAAGCGACATCGCGCACTGGCCTTTTTTCGGACTCTGCGCGCGCAGCTTCAATACGATCTTTATTGATCGCCGCAATCGCCAGGACATTCCGCGCGTCAATGCGCTGATTGAACGGGCGCGGCAGGCGGGCTGGGGCGTGGTGCTGTTTCCTGAAGGCACCAGCACACAGGGCGCAGAGGTGATTCCCTTCAGGCCGAGCCTGCTGGAACCGGCGGCAGCGGCGGCCTGGCCGGTGTCGTATGCGAGCATCAGTTATCGCACGCCGCCTGGCGACACTCCGGCGCATCTGGCGATCTGCTGGTGGGGCGAGATGACTTTAGTGCCGCACCTGTTTGAGCTGCTGAGCCTGCGCCGCTTTGACGCCATCGTGACTTTCGGCGCCGTAACGATGCAGTGTGATGACCGCAAGCTGTTCGCCGCCAGGCTGCACGAGGCCGTGCAGCAGATTTTTATTCCGGTGGTCACCATGGAGGATGAATGCAGTCCCGCAACGCACACCGCGCTTCACCAGTCCGGTCACTCATAACCGCCAATTGTCAGACGCTTGCGCAGGGCCGCGAACTGCTGCGGCAGATTGATGACCAGCTTTACACGAGCCTCGCGCCGCCGCTTTTTGAATCCGGCGTCGGCGGCCACTTCCGGCACTGCCTGGATTCATACCGCTGCTTTTTCGCAGGGCTGGCTGATGGTCGCATTGATTATGACCGGCGCGAAAGAGATGAACTGATTGCGCGTCACCGCGACTGCGCCCTGGCCCGCCTTGAAGTCACGATCACGCAGTTGCAGCGGCTGCCCTGGTCCGATCAGCCATCACCGCTGTGGGCGAGGCAGGATTCGCGGCACTGGGGCCACACTTCGCTCGAACGCGAATTACAGTTTCTGCTGAGTCACACGGTGCATCATTACGCGCTGATGGCGCTGATGCTGCGAGTGCAGGGCTTTGCGCCTGCCGCTGAATTCGGCGTGGCGCCATCCACGCTCGCATACCGGGAGGCAGAAGCCGGATGTGTACGGTAAGCTGGCTGCACGAGGGCAGCGGCTATCAGTTGTTCTGCAACCGCGACGAGCGCCACACGCGCCGCCGTGCCGCGCCGCCGCAACTGCACCAGCGCGCAGGCGTCAGCTTCATTGCTCCGGTGGACGGCGATCACGGCGGATCGTGGATCGGCGTCAACGAACTGGGCCTGTCGCTGTGCCTGCTCAATCGTTATCAGGATGAAACCGTGAATCTGAAACAAACGCCTGTCAGTCGCGGCCTGCTGCTGACGACGCTGCTCGACAGCGATTCACCGGCGCAGGTCAGTTGTCGGACGCGGCAGACTGAACTGACCTGCTTTCAACCTTTCACGCTGCTCGCGCTCGCGCCCGGTACGCCCGCGCTGCTGCTGCACTGGACTGGCCGCGCCTTGCTGACCGACCGCCACGCCGAAGCGCAGATGCCGCTGACTTCATCATCATATGAAACCGCGCGCGTGATTGAATCGCGTCAGCAGCAGTTTGCAAAGTTGCAGCAGCAGGCCGGCAGGATCACGGCTGAGCTGCTGCTGCAATTTCATCGCAGCCACGCGCCGGAGCGGGGACCTTATTCAACCTGCCTGCATCGCGCCGATGCGGCGACGGTGAGCTTCAGCCGCATCAGTGTTGCCGACGGAACAATTCGCTTCAATTACCAGTCAGCCGCACCCTGCACCCTGGGCGTGCAAGCTTCCCGCTGGCTGAGACTATGCGAGCATCCGAAGTGATGATGAAAGTAATGACGGAAAACAGGCAGGCCGAAAGCGCGCGCGCGGTGAATCGCCGCTGGTGGTTGTGGTTCAGCCTGGCGGCGGCGGCGCTGTTTTCACCGCTGCTTTATGCGCGCCTGTCGCAGCTTCAGGCGGCGCTGTCTGCGGCGGTCAGCGGGCTGGTTTCACCGGCTGGTCAAAGCGTCGGGCCGGAGGCGGCTTCATCTGCGCAGGCGCTGCTGTTATTGATCGTCGCGGCGACGCTGGTCAGCGAAGACCTGACGACGATCAGCGTCGGCGTCATGGTCGCGCAGGGCAGAATCGGTTTTCTGTTCGGGACGCTGGCCTGCTTCGCGGGCATTTTTATTGGCGATGTGATGCTTTACCTGGCGGGGCGCTGGCTGGGCCGACCGGCGCTTGCGCGCGCGCCGCTGCGCTGGTTGCTGAGCGAGGCGGCAGTTGACCGAAGCTCGCAATGGTTTGCGCGCCACGGGCTGCGCGTGATTGCGGTCAGCCGCTTTCTGCCCGGCGCGCGCCTGCCGACATACTTTGCTGCCGGGGTATTGAAGACAAACTTCTGGTGGTTTGCCGGCTATTTTGCGCTGGCGTGCGCGGTGTGGACTCCGCTGCTGGTGGCGCTGTCGGCGCTGCTCGGCGGCGAAGTGGTCCGCCGCGTCTTTTCAGGCAGTCAGCATTTTCTGCTGAAGGCATTGCTGGCCGGGGTGGCGCTGCTTCTGATGATTCGCCCGCTGGTGCGCGTGCTGGCAATGTCGGTGACGGCGCGCGGGCGGCGAAGGCTGGTGTCGCAGTGGCGCAGGCTGACGCGCTGGGAGTTCTGGCCGATGTGGGCAATCTATCCGCCGGTGGTTTGTTGCATCGCGTGGCTGGCGCTCCGGCATCGCAGCCTGACTTTGTTCACGATTGCCAACCCGGCGTTTCCGGCTGGCGGCGGCTTCGTCGGTGAATCGAAGATTGAAATTCTGAACGGCCTGTCCGGCGCGGGTGAATTGATGGCACGGTCAGCATTGATCGCTGCTTCGGCAAACACGGCTGAGCGCATCGCGCAGGCGCAGGCCTTGAGGCGGCAGCGCGGATTTGATTACCCGGTGGTGCTCAAGCCCGATGTCGGAGAGCGCGGCGCGGGGGTGGCCGTCGTCAGGTCGGATGATGAAGTCGCCGGATTTTTCAAAGGCTTCAGCCGTGACACGATCATTCAGGAGTATGTGCCGGGCCTTGAATTCGGCGTGTTTTATTACCGCTTTCCGAATGAAGCGACGGGCCGCATTTTTGCCATCACGGACAAAAGATTTCCTGTTGTCACGGGTGATGGCGTGAGGACGCTGGAGCAGTTGATTCTTGATGACGAACGAGCGGTGTGCATGGCGCGCTTTTACTGCGACCAAATGCCGGATCGGTTGTGGCAGGTGCCTGCGGCGGGCGAGCGCGTGCAACTGGTCGAACTCGGCACGCACAGCCGGGGCGCGCTGTTTCTGGATGGCACGTGGCTGAAGACTGCTGAACTGGAAGCGGCGATTGATCGCGTCAGCAAAAACTTCGACGGATTTTATTTTGGCCGTTATGACATCCGCGTGCCGTCGCTTGAAGCTTTTCAGCAGGGCCGCGATTTCAAAGTGATCGAGCTGAACGGCGTGACTTCAGAAGCGACGAGCATTTACGATCCGCAAAACAGCATCTTCACCGCGTGGCGCGTGCTGTGCGAACAGTGGCGCATCGCCTTTGAAATCGGGGCGCAGAACCGTGCGCGCGGCTTCACACCGGCCTCGCCGGCTGACCTGGCGCGATTGATCGCTGAGTTCCGCGCCCGCTGATCTTTCACCGGTGAAAATTCGCGTTCATTCGTGGCTGATCTTCTGCCGGATTTGTTCAGAGCATTTTGCCGAACACCGGAATTTCGCGGCGGTGAATGAACAGCACCAGCGCGCTGCCGATGAAGACCACGACGGCGAGCGCAAAGAGTTCGCCGTGATCGTCAACGGCGGCGAGCGCAATGCCGAGCCGCGTCAGGTGCGCAAGGATTGCTCCGCTGATGGTCCCGAGCGAAAGCAAAGCTCCGAGCGCGACGGTGCGCGGATAGAGCAACAAGGCCGATGCGATCAGTTCAATGGCGCCGGAACCGATCCGGCCCCAGGGTTCAGCGCCGAGCGTCGAGAAGATGTAGACCGATTCGGCGGCTCCGCTGAATTTGAAAAAAAGCGTTTGCAGCAGAATGACGGCGACGATCACACGCAGCGCCCAGCTTGCAATGTGCTGCCTGCGCGTCAGCATCATTGTCTGATTGTGTGCCAGTTCCATGCGGTCGAATCCTTTCCTGAGCGAAGTTATCTGAACGCGCTGATTGCGCGCACGCACCGGTATAATCCGACGCGCGCGCAATAAAATTCCCGCCACAGACAAACTCCGCCGCCGCATCAGCGCGCGCACGGCACGCATTTTGATTTTCCTTCTGATGTGGTGAAATAAGCGGCGTCATCATCGCACAACAAAACATTGCCCGCGAAACGGCTGTCCCACACCCTCCGCATGCTTGAAACCGCAGGGCCGGTGCCGGTCTTTACTTCAAACGGGAAAAATCAGCCGTCGCGGGCAGAATGAATGGATTGTGCCGCGCATTGTCAATGTCCATCTTTGACAAACCACGCTGAAGTCAGCAGGACAGAAATTCATTCCGGGATCAGGCCCGCGAAAGTCTGCCGGAGGTCAGCGCTATGAAAAATCAGCCCCGCACCTTGCCGCGACTGCTGTGCGTTGTGTGTTTCGTGACCGTAACGCTGACGGCCATGCTGAATCTGACAGCGCCGGGGCAGCAGCCTCGCACGGCCTTCACTCCGGCGGCTGCCGATGATGGCCGCGTTGCCATCAGCACCGAAGTCATTTCAGTCACCGTCAGCATTACCGACCCGCAGGGCCGCTTTATCACGGGCCTGACCAAAGACGCCTTTCAGGTTTACGAAGACAAGGTGGCGCAGGAGATCAGCTTTTTCAGCGCGCACGATGCGCCCGCTTCGGTGGGCATCGTCTTTGACCTGTCCGGTTCGATGCAGGGCGAAAAGATCCGGCGCGCCCGCGAGGCGCTCAGCCATTTCATTCAGACCAGCCACCCGGATGACGAATACTGCCTGATCGGCTTTAACGATCACGCGCAGGTGCTGATGGATCACACAAGCGACGGCGCGGCGCTGATAAACCGGCTCGCCGACCTTCAGCCGGGCGGCGACACGGCGCTTTATGATGCCGTCGTGCTGGGCCTTGAACAGATCAGTCACGGCAAATGGCCCCGGCGCGCGCTGATCGTCATCAGTGACGGCGAAGACAACAATTCGCGGATGAGTTACCGGAAGATCCGGCAGATGGTCAAGGAAGCCGATGTCATGATTTACGGCATTCTGATCAGGGATTATGTGCCGCGCGGCATCGGCGAACTGGTGATGGATGAACTGAGTCGCGTCTCAGGCGGCAAATACTTTCTGGCTGAAAACACGGACCAGATGACCGCCGCCTTTGAAAAAATCGCCCTCGAATTGCGCCAGCAGTATTCGCTCGGCTATGTCCCGGCTGGTTTCGTCGCGGATGGCAAATGGCGCAAAATCAAAATCAAAGTGACCCCGCCGACCAATACACCCAGAATCATTGTGCGCGCCCGCGAAGGCTATTACGCCGCCGCTGACCGCGCCCGTCGCACCGCCAGCGCGGCGAGTCGCCGCGACCACTGAAGCAGTGGCCGTGCGCACATTGACCAGACCGGGCCGTTTGTGGCAAATGAAGTCACAGCAGCTTCCAAACGCTGCGCGTGAATTCCGGAGCTGCTGAGTCTGGTCTGTCATGCCTGACGAATTAACTTTGCAATTCGATGCCGGAACGCTGGTGCTCGAAGGCGCTGAAGCCAGCGCCCAGGTGCCCGCTGCCTTTCAATGGGACGAGCGCGTGCGTCGCTGGCGCGCCCCGGCCATCGCTTACCGCCAGGCGCTGACCGATCTGGTCCGGCAGAAAATCCCGCACCAGGATCAGGCGCGCAAATACCTTGAATTCCAGTTTCGCACTGATCTGAAAGTCGAACCGCGACCTTATCAGCAG